>CAKZMA010000774.1 GCA_937127375.1 uncultured Coleofasciculus sp.
AGTCTGGAAAGGATTGGCGGGAGACGGATTTGGGTCAAGCGTTGATTGATTATGCGATTGAAAATTTAGCCGATACCGACACGGGAAATACTGATTCTGGCGATATCGACACAGGAGATACCGACACGGGAGATAGTAATTCTGGCGATATCGACACAGGAAATACCGACACGGAAAATACGGACTCTGGAGATATCGACACGGGAGATACTGATTCTAGCGATATTGATTCTGGCGATACGAACCCAGACGAGATTGACCCAGTTGAACCTGTGGTAAGCTATGAGTTTCCAGAGGAAGACCAGCCGCTAATTGGGGTGATTGATACAGGGTTTAGTGATGATAATCCCGATATCGATTATTCTCAGATTACGTTAGGGAGTGATCGCGTCGATAATGATTCTAACCCCTTATTGGTATCTGGAGAGGGGAATGAGCATGGGACTCATGTTTTAGGAATTATTAGCGCCACTCAGGATAATGATATCGGCATCGATGGGATTAATGATGATGCGCCCTTATGGGTAGGACGTGCGGTTGGTTCTGGAGAATGGGCAGATTCGTTAGTTGAGTTTGTCGATACCGCCAAGGAATCAAGTCAACCGAATGCGGTTGTGAATCTGAGTTTGGATTTAACCCAAGTGAACTCCGATGGTAGTGTAACTACCCGTTATGAGTTTACACCCGAAGAACGGGCAGCGATTGAATATGCCCGTCAGAATGGGGTGTTAATTGTCGCCGCCGCCGGGAATGATGGGGATGTAATGTCCGTTTTGGGTCAAGCGTCTCAGGAGTTTGACAATATTATTACCGTAGGTGCAGCAGATGGGTTAGACCGGGCGGCGTATTCGAGTTACGGGTATGGATTGGATATTTTAGCGCCTGGGGGTACGAGTGAGTATCCGGTCTTGTCTACTACAGGTGACGGTTTGGGGACAATGGCGGGGACTTCTGTAGCATCGGCGCAGGTGACAGGGGCGGTGTCTCAGGTTTGGGCGGCGAATCCTCAATTAAGTTATCGTCAAGTGATTGAGGTTGTGAAGTCCACCGCAACAGATTTACAGACGCCGGGATGGGATGTGGAAACGGGCGCTGGATTGCTGAATTTGGTCAGGGCGGTGGAGTTGGCGAAAACCACGACACCGGAAGACTATCAACCCAAGGAATTGTTGATTCCAGAAAGATGGAGTGGAGAAGGAACGGTTACAGCAACAGAACGGGCGGCTGATGAAACGCAGCCGTGGATTCGACAGTTGGGGACTGGCGCACAAGATACCGCTTCTAGTGTAGTAGTTGATAGCTCTGGCAATATCTATATGGTGGGAAGTACCAAAGGTTCGTTTGCAGACACTAATGCCGGAAATTATGATGTCTGGATTGCTAAATATAATGACCAAGGAACCTTACAGTGGAAGCAACAATTTGGAACAGCTAGTGACGATGGCGCTAGGAATGTAGCGATTGATGAATCAGGCAATATCTATATCACCGGAGTGAGTGAAGAGTATCGGGCAGGAATTA
Organism: uncultured Coleofasciculus sp.; assembly: GCA_937127375.1. GTDB lineage: Bacteria > Cyanobacteriota > Cyanobacteriia > Cyanobacteriales > Coleofasciculaceae > Coleofasciculus. The sequence goes on from CAKZMA010000774.1 coordinate 1,522, forward strand.
GTACAAAAAAAAGAAAAGCTTGGATTACTAAGTACACTGCTCAAGGTACTCTAGAATGGCAGAAATTTATAGGAACAGAGAATGAATATTATCCGAAAGACATCGCTTTAGATGATACGGGTAACGTTTATATTTGTGGAGAAACTAACGGTTCTTTGCCAGAAAATAACTCAGGAGATTTGGATACCTGGGTGGCTAAATATGATAAGCAAGGTAATTTGCAGTGGAAGAAAAAATTAGGGGATTCGGGTAAAGACACTTGTAGTATTGTCACCGTAGATAAATATGGAAATATCTATATTGGGGGAAGAACTTCGAGTTCTTTAGCACAAAGCAATGTAACCCAACGAGATGCCTGGATAGCTAAATATAATAATCAAGGTACTTTACAGTGGAAACACCAGATCGGCACGACTGAAATAGATTCAACTTCTGATGTTGCAGTAGATAGTTTAGGCAATGTTTATATTTCCGGAGTAACCAAAGGTTCATTGGCTGGAACAAATGCCGGAGATTACGATACTTGGATAGCCAAGTACAACAGTCAAGGTATTCAGCAGTGGAAGCAACAGTTTGGAACGGCTGGTAAGGACACTTCTTATAGTGACTTAGCATTGGATAAGTTTGGCAATATTTATATTGCGGGAAAGACTGAAGGGTCATTGGCTGCAACGAATGCCGGAAAGTTGGATGCTTGGATAGCCAAGTATAACAGCCAAGGTGTTCAGCAGTGGAAATATCAGTTAGGTACTCCTGCTTCTGATGGTTTTGGAGATGTCACAGTCAATAGCTTGGGTAATGTTTTTGCTGTGGGGTATACCTATGGTGCTTTAGGCACAACTAATGCAGGACTAGAGGATGCTTGGATGGCTAAATTTGTTCAAGATACGGCTGGAAATCTACAATATCCTACTTTATTACCTTCACTCTCTCAAACCCCGATTAATCAAGCACCTACTGGATTAAGCTTTAAACCTACCCAATACACTAATGAATTGGGCGAACCTATTCAGCTTAAAGACACCAAAGTTTATGATGCAAATGGAATCAGTGACATCTCTAAAATTGATTTCTGGCTTCAGAAGGATCAAGAACAATGGCAAGACATTCCTGATGCTACTACATTTACACCTAAAGTAGGAGAGGAAAATTGGGGCGTTTTCAATTATGAATTAAATGATTTAGAACCTGGTTTTTATCGATTGTATGGAACTCCTGTTGATAAATCTGGCGCTCAGACTAATACGCACTCTCTATACTTTAGGGTAGTGCCCAAAAATGATCATCCCCAGGTTTTTCAAGTTAGTACAAGCAAGAGTAAGGACAACCTCAATGACAAAATTCGTATTGAGGGTAAAGTTTATGATAGTAATGGCACTCAAGACCTTCGTTCAGTTAGCTTTTGGGTAAAACAAGGTGATGAAGATTGGGATAGGCTTGGTAGCACCAGTCAGTTTACTCAATCTAGCAGCGACCCTAACTTAGCAACATTCATCTATGAACGCCGAGAAGGGGCTTTAGACCCCGGCAACTATCAGCTTAAGGTCATTGCTTCTGATAACAGACGGTCTGAAAGCACTCCAATTTTTAGCAACTTCATGATCGATGGAGCCGGAAATACATTGAATGAAGCTGATAATTTTCATACGTTAACCAGTAGCCGTATCCGAAATGTTCGGGAGTTCGTTGGTGATACTGATACCCAAGACTACTACAGATTCTATTTAGAAAAAAATAGCGATATCAATATTCAGCTAGAAGAATTGGATGCTGACGTAACTCTACAGTTGCTTCAGCTAAAAAGTAATGGTACAACCCGGTTAGTTGATAGCCTAACAAATGGTAACAGTGATACGGCTGAACTTCAAACTAATGATTTACCTGCTGGAGTTTACTACATTGGAGTTGCTCCAAGTTCAGCAGGTAATAATACTCATTACAAAATGAAACTATCTGCCAACTCCGACGTGGGTTGGGTTGTTATGCCACTCAAGATATCTAGTGGCGCACTGATGGGTGCAAATAACTTGGGCATTCTCAGTGGTAATCGCAGCGTACAAGGCTCAGTCGGTGGTGCTGATTCTAGCAATTTATATCGGTTTGAAATGCCAAAAACAGGTCAATTCGACCTTTCTGTCACTAACATGATTGCCAATGCTAACGTGCAGCTAATCGATAGTCAGGGTAATGTTATCGACAAGTCAGGCAATTCTGAAAATCAAACGGAGTCAATTAGTCGTACTCTAACCGCAGGAACCTACTATATCCAAATTTACACAACTCGTAAAAATGCAGACCGTACCTACGTTAGCACGGATTATACTCTGAATTTATCAAGTCCAGTAGTTTATATCCCACCCCCTGGTGATGGTTTAGGCGACACCTTAAGCACTGCGCGTAATCTTGGTACTTTAGGAACCGAGGAAAGGATTTCTAACTCTGTTGGTAACGATGATCCCAGTGATTACTACCGATTCAATCTTAGCGATCGCAAACGGTTCCGATCGGTACTCTTTCCTCTCGGAACTGATGAAAAAGCCAATTTCGAGTTACTCGACAGTAATGGGAATATAATCGCCAAGTCTTCTACTCAAAATGGTGTAGGAAACCTCAACGAAATACTCGATAAAGGAACTTACTATTTCCATGTCTATCAGGCAAATAAAACTAAGGCAAACTACAACTTGTTCTTACATGGTTTGCCCGCACCAACAAGTTCTGTATCTGCTCAAGTTCCTTCTAACCACTGGAAGGCTGAATATTTTAACAACCGCGATTTAGCTGGAAATCCGGTTCATGTTGAAGACTTTGGAGATGGTAGCCAGAATTTTGAACATCAGTGGGGACTTGGTTCTCCTACCAATACTCCCTCAGATAACTTCTCAGCACGAATAACAACTCAGCGTTATTTCCCCGAAGGTAAATATCAAATAAAAGTCAACGCCGATGATGGTGTTCGAGTTCGGATTGGTAATCAACTGGTAATTGAGAAATGGCAAGATCAGGGGTTTGATAATCTTCGCACTGGCTATTTCCACTCCAACGGTGGGCAATATCCAGTTACAGTTGAATATTATGAAAAAGGAGGAGCGGCTGCTCTCAAATTTGATATTGAGTCATTTAATTCTTTCGAGGAACCAGCTTCTAATGGTTCAGAGTGGAATTCCTCATTCTTTTGGTGGGATAAAGGACAGGGTAACGAGCCACCTGTAAACTTCTATGAAAATCAGGATAATTTCATTGGTGTCGTTAGCCTTGGCTCCAATCAACGTAGCGATGGACAGAATGGTATACATCTAAATTTAGGCGATCGCTTCCCTCAAGGTGACTCCCGTCTTCCTCACGATTTCTTTGCCCTGCGTAGCTATACTCATGCCGATTTTGAAAAAGGCAAACGATATCGGATACTTGTAAAAGCGGATGATGGTTTTCAACTTCTTGCCAAACATCACTGGTTGCCAGATAACGATCCAAATAAGTGGGTTGATATCACGTCAAAATATCACTGGCAACAGGCTTATGATTCATACAAGGTAATCGATTTTGAAGTGCCGAATAGTGGCAAATATGACCTCCATTTCCATCTCTATGAGGCAGGTGGTGATGCCTATATGGATTTAGCCTGGGGGGAAATCGTTGGTAATTTCATGGTTAGTGGAGATTTTTACAACGCCTATAAGAATCGCCGCGAACTGGGTAATCCAACAAGTGAGGTGTTTGATAGTGGAAATGGAACGTTCAAGCAAAACTTTGATCACGGTTATATTTTCTGGAATGGTCAATCAGCGCAAGTCTATCAGACTGGCAGTGGTAAACCTTCTCAGCCATCCAATTCATTCCAAACAGGTCGAGTTAATTCCCAAGTAGGCAGTTTACCTCTAAGACTCCGCAACGAACCCTCCACAATTGGGACAACGACTCTTGACCTACTTTATCAAGGAACTACGTTTAAAATTATCCGCCAGGTTTCCAGTTCTGATCCAAATTGGCACAGTTGGTATGAAGTTGAGGCAAACGGTAAACACGGCTATGT
>CAKZMA010000775.1 GCA_937127375.1 uncultured Coleofasciculus sp.
ACGGGGAAGGAGAACAACTCGATCACAAAGCGATCGCCCTTTCAATGCGGGATACAGCAGAACTCAACTATCGCACAGATAAGCCCTGCTTTCATCTGTCGATATCTCCGGCTGAATCAGACGAGCTAACGATAGAGGATTGGGAAGACCTAACCGAAGACCTGCTCACCTCCATGGGGTGGGACGATCAGCAGGCGATCGCGGTACTCCATACTGATGAGGAGTTCCCATCCGGTAAACCTCGCCCCCATGTCCATATCGTCGGGAATCTGATTGACGGAAATGGCGATCGCGTTAACACGGACTTTTCCAAGAACAGACTTGAGGAGTCTCTTAGAAAGCTGGAGTCTAATTACAATTTAACTCCTACAGCTCCATCCTGGGAAGTAGCGAGACATCGCGACACACCAGGTCAGGTTCACCGCCAGGAGAAGGAATGGGAAGAGTTTCAGAATGGGGAACGCACCGAGCCACCGGAACCCACTGTTTTTTCTCAAGTCCAGGACGCTTTAGATCAGGCGTCTGAAGTGACTAATTCCTTTGGGGAGTTGAAGGAAATCTTAGCCAATGTAGGCATCCATACAGAATTTACATCGCACGGCTGGAAGTTTGAAAAGGATGGTATTTGGCTAGCTGGCTATCAACTAGGGAAGCGTTACGCAAAATCGGCGATGGAAAGGGAATTCCAAGTGGATGAGGTAGATGAGCCTGATCCGCAGGTGAACAACCAAGAGTCAGAATTAGAACTGGAACTACATAAGCAAAAGAACTCAGACAAAAAGCGGCGGTTATCCCAGCAGTATCAGGATTACCGCAGTCTGATAGAAGGTGATTCGCAACCCCTGGAGTTCCCATCACGCGATCGCTTGATTGCTCGAAAGCTGCTCTTAGATGGGTACGAATCAGAGGAGGCTGCAATCATAGTGGCTCAATCACCAGATATTCAAAAGTACCCCGACTATAAGCAGCGATTAGCTCTAACAAAAGATATTGTCAACAGTGCGGTAGACGCGGTAGCAGCACAACCGAGGCAGGCGAGCAAACAGCTAGACATAGCGCTATAAACAGAGCTAGGGGGTGTACAATGTACACCCCCCCCTAATCTGTAGCTTGATACTGATAAACCGGACAAGGTTGCAATCAGGAATAATAAACTGTATATATCAATACGATCAATACAATTTACTAAACATTTTACTAGAACCTTGATCAGGGTTCCAGCTAAATCCTGGAAATCTGTCTTCACCCACTTGAATGATTTTAAACCATATAATTGGTGCTGCTTCAAGTAAAGATATCTCTTGCTGTGCTTAATGCTTAATTTCAGGTTTTATGGATATAATTAATAAATCCTTAAAATCCTGCTGCAATTACTGGTTAACACCCCTCCCCTAGTGGTCTATTACAGGATACCAGTTAGCAGGTCAGTAGTATTCTAGTCCAGTTCCAGCTTTAGATTTACACTTTTCAGACCCAGACTTTAGTACCTACCATGTCAAAACAACAACGACCAATTACTGTTGTGATCATAGAAGATCACGAGCTAATGAGAAATGTTCTAGCTGCAAGCTTCAAGGGCTACCCTCAAATAGATACAGTATGTTGCAGCTCCAATTATGCAACTGGACTTAATGCACTCCTAGCGCATAAACCTGATATAGCATTAGTGGATATCATCCTCCCTGATGGATCAGGAATTGATATTATCAAAGAGTTCTACAGGCGGTTCCAACGACCGGAAAATAGAACTAAAATAATCTGCCTGACTTCTTTAGAAGAAAAGGAGAATATTTATGCGGCATTCCGTGAAGGGGCAATGGGATATTGCGTAAAGCAATCGGCGGCATCTGGTATCGAGTGGCTCATAAAAGCGATCGAAAGAGTACACGAAGGGGAGATTTGGATAGACTCTAAAATTGCTGAGACTATCCTGTCGATTGCGATCAATCAATCAAATTCGGTCGTGATCGAAGGAGAATCCGAAACGCACTATGCCAAGTGCTTAGAGGAAAACCCCCTGACTCCAAGGGAGTTTGAAGTCCTCCAGCTTTTGGTGGACGGATTCACAAACGAACAAATTGCAGAAAACCTGATCGTGACAGTAGGGACAGTTAAGAGTCACATCAAAGTAATCTTGGATAAGCTGGGCGCTCAAAACCGCACTCAAGCCGCCGTCCGAGCGCTCCGACTAGAGCTAATATCCTAAGAGAATCAACCAAAAGGCAAATATGCCGATTAGCCTTTTGATATAGATAGAAAAAGATTTCACCTATACTATCTAAGCTGTTGTAATGTGTAAACTAAACATTTATGCAGCACTTTGAAAAGTGGATTAACCTGATAGAGTCTACCTCTAACAAAGTCAAAATAACAGCGCTAGAATCTCGTCCCGGTGATCGCCAAAGGATTTTCAAGCAATTCTCTGAATGGGGAGAGGCTCTTAGACTTCCAGTATATGTAGGGGCTAAGGAAAGTAAATTACAAATCCTCAAACAGGGAGAACAGGGATTATATTGGCACAGTACGACTTCTAAAGCCACCATAAATTTAGAGTTGTTAGATGATATAGAGAAAGGAATCATCATTCTTGAAGGTTTTATCCGTTCGCCCAACCTACAGGATTTATGCATAAAGAGGCTTTTTGACAATCTGCGACTATCAGAAAAGAAAATCCATATAGTTTTATGGGAGGAAGATTACATAACTCTACCGCTTGAGCTACAAGCATTAATTCCGCTTTTACAGGTATCTCTTCCCACCCAGGAAGAGATTCACCAGCAAATTCAGCAATGGAGAGAAACCTTAAACCTGTCTCCTGATCTCTCCAAGCAACTCATCTCAGCCTGTCGGGGACTGTCTTGTGGGGAAATCGATCTGATCTTGGAGCGATCGCAGACTTCCTCTGATTTAGCCAAAGATATTCTGCAATATAAAATCGAGAAGCTCCGGAATCAGGGGATAGAGTATTTGAATCAGCCTGACGTAGATCTGACTGGAGGGCTGGATTTACTCGACAGGGAACTTAGAAAAATCGCATCTTTGCTTGATCCAGAAGCACAACGGTTGAACTTGCAATTTCCAAAAGGGCTTTTACTGTGGGGTCCACCAGGAACAGGAAAAAGTCTTTCTGCCAAACTTTCGGCTAAGAGAATGCAGATTCCGCTGATTGCCGCCGACTGGGGAGCGCTACTATTTGCACCGAAGCCAGACTCTGCATTGAGAAATTTACTGGAAATCACGGAATCCATTGCACCCTGCATTTTATACTGGGATGATTTCGATAAAGGCTTTTCTGGCTGGGATTCCAACGCTAACGGGGGAGTTTCCAGAAGATTAGCAGGGAGACTCCTGACCTGGATGCAGGAGCGCACCGCCCCTGTTTTCATGCTGGCGACAGTTAACCGCTTGGGATTCCTCCCACCAGAACTGATTCGACGCTTTGAGGAGCGAATATTCTTCGTAGACTTACCCCACAAGGGAGCAAGATTTGAGATTTTTCAGATCCATTTGGCAAAATACTTCCCAAATCAGTTCAGCGAGGGACAGAATCCCTGGGACGATGATATCTGGCAGAAGATACTCAGGGAATATAATTTGACAACTCCGGCTGAGATTGGAAACGCTGTTCGGCAAACGGCTGAACGTATCTTCCACCGACATAAGAGCAAGGGAAAAATCCCGGATACCCTAGAAATCAGACCGATTGACCTCATTGAACAGCGGAAGCTCTTTACTCCAGCAATGGTACGAGATGAGGAGCAAATTTGGTCGATTCGCAATAACGCAACCTACGCCAGACCTGCAACGGGGAAGGATACATCCCGATTCGCCGAGCCACCCCAAGAACTTTTTGGAGATTGACGCCGATCTCCGATCTCTATCATTAGGGTAACTGACAAATCTTTCATTCGAGATAGTTGGGCAGACTTCATTCTTATTTAATAAGTAGAAGCTATGTGATTCAAACTATCTACGTGACGAGATGTGGCAGCAGAGGTACTGGGAAAAATTTGTTTCCTTAATATTAGGGATAGTGCTGACTTTTTGTTGGTTAATATATCCTCTACCCCCTTTGCTGGCACAATCACAAAATCAGAATCAGCAGGAAACACTCTCCCATGACCAAGAGACTGGAATTCCTGATTGGGCTAATATCAGCTTCTCTGATTTCCCTGAAATTCAAAGCTCCGGCTCAATCAAGCAGCTTGGACGCCAATGGCTTTCTGGACAAACTCCTGATCAGTTCTTAGCGTTGGAAGATTTCCGAGAATCCTTAGCCCCTCAAGAATTTAATCTTTCTCAAATTGGGGAACTCGCCGGGATAGACGTAGAGGATACTCCGTTAAGTGAATTCTCTTTAGCCACTAATTCAACAATTGAACAGCTTAGTCAAGCTGTACCCTCTCTGAAAGATTTTCCGGTTTCCGATATTGAACCAATTGTATCCTTAGCCGAACAAATCGGGATTGGCTTTGATGCAGATGAGACTTTGGGGGAACTTCTAGAAGACTCCTCTCGATTGGCAGATTCTCGGTTAATCGAACTGGGCAACTCTTTATCGGATTTTTCAGTAGATGAGATTCCTAATCTGGAGCAAGCCCAACTTGAAAATTTGGCTGGATGGGAAAAGACCAAATTATCTGAGGTTCCGGGCTTGAGTGAAGTACCTATTGGTTCCTTCCCAAACCCCCTTAATTTGGATGGGGTAGTACGCCGAATTGATATGGTGTACGGCACCGCCGAAACTAGCCGGGAGAAAACCATCTCTGGCGGGGAGGATAACTCTGCCAAGTGCGCCCAGCCAGATAAGGATTGCGCTTATATCGAGCTAGATAATTTAGAAAATGAAGGGCGATCACAGCGGGGGACATCAGAGGGAGAGCAGTGGATCTCTGGGAAGTATCAGTCAGTTGATGGGGGTAGCGGCTGCTTGGCAATCGTGAACGGGGGAAAAGAACCCACGGGA
>CAKZMA010000776.1 GCA_937127375.1 uncultured Coleofasciculus sp.
ATCTTTTCTACCTACTTTTTAACCACCCTGTCACCCCCGGAAGTTTGCCAGTTTTCCCGATGGAAATTTGGCTGAGATTGAACCCAGAAGTTTGCACCCGATTCAATTAACTCTTGCTCAATTTGCACCGCATCCTCTACTATAGCCGCTGTCAAGTTCATCGTCTTTAGATAGACATTATAAGCCGCGACTGGCACATTTAAAACAGTACTCCAGGCTTCCTCTTGTTGGTGAAACACCTGAATTTCTGGCTTTTGTTCAGGGAGTCCCTTTCCTATCTTTAATCCACATAACTCAATTTCTGACGCCGATGGTGGTTGATCAATTAAACCATGATAGTCATCTCCCACATTCAGCAATAAATCATAAATCTCTCTAGACAACCGTTTGCCAATGGGATGAGACAAATTACAGGTTAACATTGGCAGTACATGCCAAGTTTGAGCGAGCAAATCTTGTCTAACACCAGACAGAGTAGGGGGAATCAGCAGATCAACAGAACTCACAAAATCCGTGTTCAGGGAAAGAACCATGACCCAAACAACTTGCCACTCCTCTGTGGCGACAGGCGATTCAGGTTCCTTCACAATCATCACATAGCGTGATGGCGAATTTCCGGCGAGAAACCTTCGTGCGGAATCAGGAAATAGATGTTGTTGCTCCTGTGGAGAAAACTCTAGAGGACTATACACCGAGCGATTAACCTCCCATATTTCTCCAGGTTGAGGGGGTTGCTGGTTTAATGTTGAACCTTTAGGAAACCTGTATTTACTATAGTTTATACGCATTTGATTCTAGCTCCAGATAATACCGTACTCTGCTCTGATGAGAAAGCAAATCACCTGAAACCTAGCCTACTCTAAATTTCACCAAACGGCGTATAAAAATCGATCAACTTTACCAAAACTTCAAATCGTTAGCCCGGATGGATACACCTCATCGACTTATGATTGTTTAAACTTACCTCAAACTCTCACCAATGACAAATGACAAATGACAAATGACAAATGACAAATGACAAATGATGCTCCTTACCAACCTTGAGTTGAGCGCACTCGCTGAACGTTTTGACGGCTTGTCGCTTTGATTTCAGCTTGAATCGTTGCAGGTTGCATCAATCCTAACTCTTCAGCCAGGTATTCTAATAACTCGCGCCAACGTTTTGAGACAGCACCTTGAGTTTTTAGTCCCAAATCAGCAGCCAGTTGGACTTGAGTTTTGCCTTGTACTTTACCATACCAGAGTTTTTGATAACCCCGATTAGGATGACGTTTATCCAGCACTGAAATCGCATCAATGGCGCGGCTAACTAAATCTGCACGTTCTACAGTATCCAACAAATCCAACTCATCCTGTATCGTTTCCAATAAAGGCAAATCCGTTCCCGGAATGGTTTGGTCTAAACTGATACAGTTTTGTCGTTTTTCCTTACGCACCAAGTCAATAATCGCAAAACGTGCCACCATTGCCGCCCAGTGGTAGAAGTCTTGGACATCCCCTTGGCGGAACTTTCCCGCCATTACAGCTTGAAATACTTTAGCATGGGCAGTTTGGGCAGCATCTTCCCAGGAAACAGCCGTACCTCTCGTATTTTTACGGGCAATTCTTTCAATTCTCCGTTGATGTTCCAAGTGGCTCAGAAGTTGCCCACAAACCAGACAATCTCCCTTGAGACAGCGTTTTATTGGGTCTTCAGGAAGAAGAGCGTGATTAAATTGCTGAGTCATATCCAGTCTGGCTAAAGATTATATTATGTGCCTTGTTTCGTCAAATGGGTTGACTGTGTAAAAAATTTCACGGGTACAAGAGACTCCTACACAGATGTGTAGAAGTCATAGATGAGCTGAAAGCATTACATCATAGCAAAAGTGTCGGAAGGTTGATCAAGAAATCACCAAACCTGCGGCTGACTAGGTAGAAAGACTTATGACGGTAGGCGGGTGGTTGTTGTTCCAATTTTTGGTCAAGCACCGGGTTCTAATCGCAACGACTCAACTGACAACAAAACTTTTTTCGGGGATTTCGGAATATTTTGCTTCGAGGATTCGTTACAGATAACAGAGGAAAGAATGTCACCTTTGTAGGTTGGGTTGAGGAACGAAACCCAACAATAGCAGGTTAAGTTGGACATTTTGTGCAAACCTGACCTGCTCCCTAACAGAGCCGGCTAATTCGCTTTCTGAGTCAATCAATACCTTTGTGATGTTGAGTTGCGCGTTTGAGTGGGATTAATTCCTTTAAGAATTCGGCTGGTAATTCGATATCAAGAGCTTGAATAGTCTTCCAGCAATCTTCCTTTTTACACCATTCTGTAACATTTCGACCTTCAGGAGTATTGGTGATGCTCTGATGGACTTGCCGGGAAACAAGCGCGATCGCGTCCCCTATGGCTGACGAAATACTCTGCTGTTTCCAGATGGCATCTAAATCAATGTACTGTGCGGTTTTATGGCTGAGGTAAGCGAGCGTATAGGTCACTATATTGGCGCGATAGCCACCAAATTGTTGAGCTTGAACAATCTTTTCTGCTGACCTGAAAAGGATGGCTTTGGCAACAAGTCGCTTAAAATAGGTTTCATCAACTTCAATGTGTCCTCGTTTACTCAGACGAACGGTAAACTCAACAAAGTTTTTCTGCGCTCCCCGACTTACTAGGTGTGGTAACTGATTCCAGGTATTCTCGAACTTTGCCAAGTCTGTTTTTGTAAATTTCTGTGAAGTGGGATGCACGGTGGCAAAAGCTTTCTTTTTTGCAGGTGTTGACTCACGTCCTTTGGCCTCAAGGTACTGTCCCCGCACCCGTTCGTAAAACCAACGAGTTTGTCGCTGTGTTCCATCTACTGCTGGTGCCCAAATGGTGCGGGATAGTTCCTCGATTTTAATGTGGAAGGGGTCGTTTGCCGAAAAATCGGCTTCGCTTACTTTATTCTGGTTATTGGCATAGCGGGAAATAAGGGGAACGATTTCATTCACCCCTTCTTGGTCTACCACTGAAAGTTTTGCCTGCACGTAAATATCAGATACGTTGGCTTTATCTTTCTTGACTGCTTGATAAATCGATGCGGTGGTTTGACCCCCATTGACAATTTGCAAGTCTCGTGCATATTTGATAGCTTTGCCACCTCCCGGTAAATCCGTTAGTTCAACAGCTTCAGCAGTGGCAGAAATCCCATTATTATAGGCTAAGAAACGGTGAGGTTCGTGAAGTATAGTTTGTCGGATGCCTTTGTTGACTTTCCCTCTAGCCTGTAGGAAAGAGCGAACATTGCGTTCTAGCAGGCGGGAGCCGTAATCGGCATATATTTGGTAGAGAATATCACCAGGAATAATTGCCAGGTAAGCCATGTAGTCGGAATTCGATCCGGGCATTGGCAAGCAAGGAATTGCTACCCCATATTGAGATTCAAAATTTATTTCGATAGTTTCTCGCTGTTTTCCTGAACTGAGACAACGGTAAGTTCTTTCAATATCCCAGATATGAAAGGAGCAGATTATATTTTCAATCGTTATATGTTTTTTGACTTCTAAGGTTGTACGACCATCAGTAAACAAGTACAGCCTTATCTGGCTCAGCTTGTTTTTTAAATCGTGGATGTGCAGCGCCATATCGAATGCACTGGAAGCTTCCTCAAGAAACTGATAATATCCTTTGATGGCTTGCTTAAAAAAATTGATGAGTCGGCGAAATGCTGTTTCGACATCCTGCTTAGTAATGGTTACAGGGGGAATTTGCTGAGTATGAATAGAGACAAATAGATTTAGATTGTCTTGGTCTTGATTAATGCTATAACCATTGATTTTAATCCCACGACTTCTGTGGTAACAAACTTCTCCGTCTTCCAATTCTCCAGCTTCACTGAGATATTCAATCATTAAACGGGTAAATTCATCTTCTCGGAAAGAGTCGCCCTCTCCATCTTCTCGATCTCTTCCTCCATTAGAACTATTAATTACTTCCTGCCTGAGGTCTTCAGCAAACTGAATAAATCTGGTTTTCTCATTCATAATTGACCAGGATTAAAAAAATAACTTCAGATTCTGGTAAGGAGAAACGTTTACATTCTGCTACGCTAATGGTGTAGCGTACATCACCAACACCATTTCGCAAGTCTGTTTCGATAATTCGGGGGAAATTACCTTCAACTTTGAAGTAATTAACCTCACGTTCGGTGTAACCAATTTGTTCATAGCGAGGGGTATGGATGTCTAGATAACCGACTTCAAAAAGCCGGGTTTCTAGTTCTTCCCTAGCTAGCGGATCATTTTCGACTAGGGATCTTAGGTTGGTAACAATATCGGGTAAGGACTCTCCTCGTCCTTGTCTAGCATCCAGGGATAGGTGTAGTAGAATTAGCGTACCAGTAGCAGTATCATCTAGCTGTCGTTCACTAGCGATCGCGAGTTTTTGGTGCTGCTTTGCTACTGTCGTTTTCACCTCGACAGCGCAGTGTTCAAATTGGAAATCCTGTTGAGTTCCTCTCGGACCCGTCCAACATTGCACACCCCGACGGGAACCAAGTTGCGGAATCACAATCTGCTGAAGGAACTTAAGTTCCCCATAGAGTCCCTGTTGGGCGGCTGGACTGAGTCCTTCAGGATTGTGCTTTTCGAGGAAAGCTTGCCATCGTCGCAGACGAATTATAAATTCAGCTACAGCATTTCTTTCCTCTGCAAGAGGTGCAAGGTGATCTACAATATCTTGTATAAGCGTGGTAAAAATGTCCCTGTAACTTGGTTTTGTAAGTACCAGTTGAAGAGTGACATAAATTGGGTCATCATTGGGTAAAGCCACACGCCTGACTTCAAAGCTATTAGATTTTGGAAAAGCCATCTCCATTTCTATTGATGAATGTTTGACTCGTATCATCAATAAGCGTGTATCGGTAGGCTTCTCAATTGCTAAATAAACATCGTATTTAACCTCTGGCAATAGGCGACGGGTAAGATAACCAGAAGATACAGGAGTGGTATCTTCTTCTAGCCATTTCCAAGCCTCCTGTATCTTCATATATCACCAAATTCCTGTTCCCAATAAATGTTATTAACTCTGTACTCAATGCGTCTTGCTGTATTGCTAGTGGGAAAACTGATGGCAAAACCGACTACAGGAATATTAGAATTAATTTCTGCTGGATCTAGAGGATAGAGTAGCAATAAACCATTTTTTGCAGAACGTGTTTCTCGTATCACTCTCCCGTTAGGAGTTTTGCTGGAACTAGGGGGTTTTCCTGCCTTTTCTCGTAAACGTCTGGTTTCATCCAGAATTGAATCACGAATGGGTTGTGGTAGATCGAGCCATTCATCAGTTGGACTTAGCAGACGAGATTTTCTCAGTCGATACTCTTCAGAAGTACTAGAATCTGCTTTTTTACGTTGGATCAAACCTACTTTATGCCCAGCAATATTCCTCGTATTTTTAGCTCGTTGATTTGATATCAAGATAACTGTCCATGAAATCAATTCATGTAATGGAAGTTGAGCTTTGATGTAGTCAGTCAAAATTGAAGTTTTTGCTACCCTACATTTAGGATGAGATTCATAGCCTAACAAAAAGTCGATAATCTTATCCGCAGAAACATTTTCCCAAAGATAGTTTTCATTTGGTCGTTCAATATATGCTCCTAGACTTCTCAGCAGTTCTTCTGTGATTTCTAAGTTGCTCTGGTTAATCTGATCAGCTTTATAAAAAATAGTGGTTTCACTGATGCTTCCCGCAAATGAAAGTTTCATATTTGTACCGGTTTTCATCTTGTTTGCACCAGTAATCATCAATCCCTGCGGGTGTGTACGGACTTTTAAACCAAAATCTTCAGGCGTTCCTCCACTAGCTGCCATGTAATCAAATTCTTGTCTAAGTTCTTCACTGGCAACAGTTATATGTTGATACCATTCAACTAATTCATCTGTAGTGTAGAGTCGGCAAACATCTAGATACCCAGGTCTGTAACCAAACCAACGCCCCATTTGCATCAAGGTATCATACATTTTTGAAGCACGGAGATAATAACTAACGGTCAAACCTTCCAAGGTCAAACCGCGAGATAATTTATTCCCGCCAATAGCGATTACACTTAGACCATTCTTGTATTCCCAATAATCCAGGATATCTTTAGCTGTACCGTTAATCTCTTTGACTTGAATTTTAGATGCAGCCTGATTTAAGAAAGATTTTACTTCTTCCCAAGAAAGCATTGTTAATGCAGGAGCATCTCTAGTTTGAGTTATCGCTTGAGTAGTGGGTAGAAAGTCGGTTTGCCATAGCTTCTCAAATTCTTTGAGTAGTTGAGTTGATGACTTTCCATCCCCATACCGCAACCTCATTTGCATAAACTTTAACTCGTCTCTCACTTGCTCTGCTACTTCTTTCTGCACAGCCGTGAAACGGGTAACATGAACTAGCATCGAGTTATGTTCATTTTCTTGTCCCCGTGCTATTCTCATAGCACAAGCAAGAATGAAAGCTCTCATTGCCTCTTTTAAAGACCAAGGAAGATAACCAGGGACGTAATCTTTCTTGTGTTTATCTGGTACCCACTCTTCATGATCGGTTATAGGACGAACAATTGGTAAGCCGTCAGATGCATCTAAATTAGATGTCCGATCTACATCCAGTCCAAATACTTGAACGGGTCCTGTATAGTTTGAAGGTGCAGGTAAATTGATAATAAAGCTACGGGGAAAGAGGTCATCTCCGTATTCAGGATTTTTCTTCTCCACATCTGGATAAATAAAGATGTTAGCAAAGGGAGTCGCAGTATAGCCAACGTAAGAACTTTGCTCAAAATTATCAAGAAGCTTTCTAATTAATCCATTAATAGCTGAGACATCTAATTCTTCCTCAATATTTCCGTTTTCATCAAGAAATTGAGGATTAGTATTTATTGAAGCATTGTCAGCTTCATCATCAATTACTAATAGAGGAACTTGCCTCACAATGCGTTTCCCTGAGTCCTCATCTGAAATTCCTTGTCGTACTGCCCACTGATAGAGATTAGTCAGTACGGATTTATTCTTCTTAACCACGAACAACAGGGGATCTCCGCCACCGGGGGTAATTGCAAATTGACCTGCTACTCGTCTATTGAAATCGCCATTATCAGCACTGCTAGTAGCTGAATTAGCAATTAGTCTTTTACTAACAGGAATTAATCCTGCTCCAGTGAAAGAATTACCTTGAGCAAAAGATCTGTGTATCTGTGAGTCAAATCCAAGGAACCCTTCATCCAGACGTAACTGTGTCTGGCTTCGCAGACTATTTTGCATTCCTGCCAACACAATAATGAGTTTGTATCCAGCATCAACAGCCTTACAAATCAAACCAGTATAGTTTGATGTTTTCCCCGACTGAACTTGTCCAACAACCATTCCTCTGCGATCCCAAGCACCGGAACGCTGTGGGTCTTCAAGACGTTCCAGAACAGAGTTTGTCAGTTTGTCTACACTATCTATAGTTGCTGGTGCCCAACTCTTTTCCTCTTCCAGATAACGTCTGTAGCGATTCCAAAAATCCCAAGTGATTTCACTATTACGGTCAGGTAACCAGGGGATATGATTCTCTTGATTATCCAGAATCGTCCCAGCACCAATCCAGGTATTGAAAAGACTTTCAAGCTCTCGAACTAGCTTTTCTTCGTCAAATTCCACAGTATTATTTCCCTGGCTAGAAAGCATAGAGAGAACCACTTTAACTTTTTCTTGAATAATTTCCCGCGAGGGGGTTGGCTCAGCCTTCAACATAACTTGTGTTAACTGGCGAGCCATATCATAATCGTTCATCTCAAATCTCCTATATTGAGCTATTCACCTAAGCTGGCTATCAGTTCTTTAAACTGCTGGAAAGGTTCCATTGCAATTAAGCGTCTTCGAGCGTCTGTGGAAGACAAGCCATTTTTAATCAGAGCTTTATAAACTTGCATCATTACTTCTCTCACTTCTTTAGAAGGCACTCCTTCAAAAGGTTGACTATGCTGATCTAAGTTTTCGGCGCTGTCCAGCCAGATTTGCTGAACGGGCACCGTTTCTTCAATCAGTCGCAGTAATGCTCGGATAACCTCGCGATGTTCTTTGGAAACACTGAGTACTTCTTTAACTAATGGATGCTCCGGGTTAATTGAGTAAAAAAGTTTGCCATGCTTAACCTTCTTCAGCCAAGGAAATATGTAACTTTCTGAAGACCGTCTGGCAATGACTTTTCCTCTGTGTCGGTATATATCCGCAGCTTTTCCCCGCGTCAGTCGTGCGATGCGCTTGAAGTCTGATCTAACAGATAAAGGTGGACGTGCCTTGGATTTTTTAACATCGATACTCCAGTCACTATCCATCGAATTGGGCAGATCTACCTGGATACGAGCCAGCTTACAATGTTCGTCTCTCTTTAAACCTAAACCCAGCCAGTTACCTGCTACCAGCATTCGCTCATTTCTGTAGATGTAGAAACCTTGGTGAGCATTCCAGCCGTTTGCTCCCGCAGCTTTCTCATAAGTTTGCTGAGCGACTTTCGAGTGATGAGGCAAGACATAGGGTTGAACAACTACCTTGTCTGACCCAATATACAGGTTCTCCTCCGGCAAAAACTGAGTAGCTTTCTCTTGACTCAGAAAAGGATTCCAGGGTTCGATGGCTAAGCCATTAATCCAGATTTTTAATTGATGTGGACGTTCCAGGAATCTGTGAAACACCATAGCCAAATGCTTTTCCACGTCTTCAACCATTTCAAGAAAGCGGTGATGAGCTTTCCGGTCATCAGTTTTTGCTCCACCTACTATCCGATCCATGCACTCCCACAACACTACTGTTCCGGCTTCCATTTCGTCCAATTCTGCCAGTCGCGCTTCCGATCCTCGTGCTGCTGAACGGAGTAATCGCCACTCCCCTGTATGATTAACATAGTCTAAATCCCAGCGACGGGTTCCTGACTTGTGACTCACTGCCCGGGAGCGAACCGTTAACCGTCTGCACTGGGAAAACGAAGCTGTTTTGAGTCCCAGACCAAATCGCCCAAGGTCATCTGTTTCCCTTTTTTCCAATGGATTTCGGCTACCCGGTCGCATGGCATCGATAAGTTCTACTTCAGTCATACCCTTGCCATCGTCTCGGATGGACACATAGGACTCAGAGCCATCCCAGAAGAAAGTCAGCCAGACATTCTTCGCCCCTGCGGAAATGCTGTTGTCGATCAGATCAGCGATCGCTGTCTGAATGTTGTAGCCGAAAGCCCGCAGCGCTTCAATCATCGCGGCTGCGTGAGGTTCGGCAATGTCGTATTCATTCTCAGTCCCCTTGTCAGCTACAGTCATTATGTATCTCAGTAGCTTGAAGATGCTATAAATCGTTCTTTATCCACTATAGCCATTAAAACAAACTGAGTTGGGCACTGGCGTAGTAAGCTTGTACCTGTTTAACGATAGGTTTGGCGATGGCTTCAGCCAGAAGAGGTGGTACAGAATTCCCGACCAACTCAAACATCCTGGTCATAGGTGCATCAAAGACAAAGTCGTCAGGAAAGCTTTGCAGTCTGGCAGCTTCTCGAACAGAAATACTCCGATTCTGTTTTGGATGAATATAAGCCAGACAATCCTTTCTCATGTGAGCCGTTAATGTCCAAGACGGTTTATCCCAGGGTAATCGCTTATATTTATCCTCGAATATATCCCATCGGTAGCGTCTCATAGACTCAGGCAAATCTAGGTATTTGCCTCCGGGAGCAAGCATGGCAAAGCAAATCATATCAACTGGATTATGAGAACGGCATATATGGTTCATTACCCGTTCAGGATTATTTTGCTTAGTTATATTTTTTCTCATTTTTTTTTGGTAGTCATACTGGGGAAAAGATAGATAATGTTTCGGAATATCCATCTGTTTTACACCAGTACTTTTCTGCCTCAAAGGTATATAAGGGGGCGTCAGGGGGATAAGATCGCTAATCGCTTCCCCTACGGAAATCGGTTTTTTTCTCAGAGGTTTAGGAAATTCAAATTCTAGCTCTAAGTCTTGTCGAACACCTACCATGAATAGGCGTTGCCTAACTTGAGGTACACCATATTCAGAAGCCGTTAGAATTCGATGGTGAATCCTGTAACCTGGATAATCTTCTCGACGACCTGGCAAACCCAGTTCAAGATCCTTCAGTATTTTCGGAAAAATATCATTTTTTTTGAATAAATAGTCAACGTTTTCCATGACAAAAAACAATGGCTTGTAATAGTCAAGAAACCTAACAAATTCTTGGTACAAAAAATTCCTGGCATCTCGATCGACTTGCTTACCTAGAGACTTCATTTTGCCAATACCAACTCTAGAAAACACCTGGCAAGGTGGTCCACCAATCAAAATATCAACTTCCTTTGGTTTGATTGGTAACTTCTGTAAATCGATATAACATATATCTTGGGCAGCTAGTTTACTTAATTTGCAGTTAATAAAATTTCTCTGGTGTGTGCGAATTGCGTGAGGATTATTGTCAATTCCTCCCAAAATTTTGCATCCAGCATTTTGAAAACCCAAGCTCATACCGCCTGCTCCACAAAATACATCCAGCACCGTGGGTTTTATTAGTTTTTTATTTACTTTTTCAGACATTTTAATAAGTTAACATGCAGAAACAATAGCCATTCAATATTTTACCATTAAAAATCGGCTTTGTAATTCATGATTAGTTTTTCTAGGTTCGACGGCAATTGTTACATGAAGGAAGAGTGAATGTTTAAAAGGGTAGGTCGGTACATTTCCCAAGTCAAACTGTTAACAGCAAGGTTTTAAGGATCGATTATAAGGCATGGCTGCTATTGCGGGATAAGGATAAAAAAGGCTTATAGTTGGAGTACTGAACCAATATCATATTCAGTATCCTTACTCGTTGATGAGTTGGATTGATTCGGCACTAGCTTATTACTGAGATCATCAAGAGGTGATTGATATCGTAACAATGACAGTTAAAATAAAGGAGTGTGGATTTGGCGCTAGCCTGAGGTTAGATATGTATGATCGCATAAAAAAAAGTAGAGATTACTGGCACAGTAAACCACCACTGGTTCGATCCCTATGACTGGCACGCCGGATTAGCTGCCTACATTCCCGGATTTGGATCTATCTCGGATGCTGATGCTCTACTATTGCAACAACATAGAGGTGCCAAATCTTTCGACATGGAATCTGATTGGCAACAAACCGTAACTGGCACGGTTACTGTAAGAGATTGGTGGTTTGATAGTGCTGAATTCACCTGGGATGGTCTCTAATTATGCAAAAAATGATTCTGAATTTGTCGCTATCCCTTATTTTTTTGTTAACATTGACAGTCGCTTGCACAAGTAATCAGTATGTTCCCTATCGCC
>CAKZMA010000777.1 GCA_937127375.1 uncultured Coleofasciculus sp.
CTTTCCCCGGAACAGGAAGAAGCATTTGTGGCACGTTTCAGTCGTCAAGGGAATGTAGACGTAGACGCGATCGCGAAATCTCTTCATATCTCCCCTAATGCCTTTCGCACTCGCATGAGTCATGTATATAAGAAGTTCAGCTTTGGTGGTAATAGTCCCAACAAGGCGCGGAGACTGCATGATTGGCTGATCAAGAATTATCAAGCCTCTAATCCAACTTCAACTCCTCAGACTCCTACTCATGAGGTAGAGATTGATACCCTGGTGCAAGAAATACGCCAGAAAATCAAACCCAGCATTCAAAAGCAGTGCGGCACAATGAAGGTGCTGGATATGATTCAACCTATTGGTTTAAAGGATATTTATACCAAAGTCAATATTCTGGAAAAACCTATTGGACGTAGGCGGTTATCGACTAATGAATTGATACAAGGTTGTAATCTAGACTCAGAAAGCTTTGACCGTCTGGGATTCGGCAAAGTAAAACAGAAAGGAATATCAGGATTGGCAGCAGTCCAAAAATATGACAAGTTGATGGTATTAGGCAAACCGGGTGCGGGTAAAACGACGTTTCTCAAATATTTAGCGATTCAATGTGCTAAATCTAAGGTTTTAACGGATAAGGTTCCTATTTTTATTACGCTGAAGCAATTTGCCGAAACGCAAAACCAGCCAAGTCTGACAACCTATATTAATCAAATTTTCGATAACTGCAATGTTACAGAAAACCAAGTCGCTGCATTTCTTCAACAGGGAAGCGGGTTAATTCTGCTGGATGGCTTAGATGAGGTTAGGGAAGAGGATGCTGATTGCGTCTTAACTCAGATTCAAGCCTTTACTGAAAAGTATGATGCTAACACCTTTGTGATTACTTGCCGGATTGCTGCACGGGAGTATACTTTTGAAAAATTTACAGACGTTGAGGTTGATGATTTTGATGACAAGCAGATTCGTACATTCGCTACTAAATGGTTTCAGGCTAAACAATTAGATTTAGCTGACTATTTTATCGAACAGTTAGAAGATAACGAACCCATTAAAGAACTGGCAAGCAATCCATTGCTGTTGACGCTCCTGTGTATAGAATTTGAAGATTCTGGGGAATTTCCAGCTAACCGGGCTGAATTGTACAGTCGAGCCATTCATACGCTTTTGCGGAAATGGGATGCTAAACGGCGGATTGTACGAGAGCAGGTTTACAAGAAATTGTCAGTCCAGCGTAAAGAAGATTTATTGAGTGAAGTTGCTTTTGCTACGTTTGAGCAGGGAGAGTATTTCTTTAAGCAAAGAGAGATTGAACAGTATATTGCTGATTACATTCGGAATTTACCCGATGCTAAAACAGATCCGGAGGCGTTGTTATTAGACAGTGAGGCAGTTCTGAAATCGATTGAAGCCCAACATGGGTTGTTGGTCGAACGGGCGAGGGGTATTTATTCCTTTTCTCATTTGACGTTTCAAGAGTATTTTACGGCTAGAGAAATTGTGGCTAAGACTGATATTGATTTGCTAGTCAGCAAAATTACGGAAAAGCGTTGGCGTGAGGTGTTTTTGCTGACGGCTGGAATGATGCGTAATGCTGATGAACTGGTTCAGCAGATGAAGCAAAGAATTGATAGGCTGGTAGCTGGTGATGAGAAATTACAGCGTTTCCTCACCTGGGTTAACCAAAAATCACTGTCTGTCGAAGTTCCCTACAAGCCCTATGCTGTTAGAGCTTTCTATTTCGTCCTCCCCCTCTCCGACGACCTCATGTTCTTCCCCGCCCTCGACCGCGACCGCGACCGCGACCTCACCCTCGCCATCGACCTCGACAACGCCCTCGCCCTCACCCTCGACCTCGACGGCGCCTTCGTCCTCCCCCTCGACCGCGCCTTCGTTTTATCCCGTATCCTCAACGGCTCCCTCGACCTCGACCTCTCCCGCAACCCTGAGTTAAAACAGTCGCTTCAACAACTTAAAGATCAACTTCCTAGCCAAGAAGAAAATGATAAAGAGCAATGGTGGCGAGTTAATGGTAAAGCTTGGACTGAACAACTAAGAGCAGCAATGATTAAGCATCGCAATATTGGTCATGACTGGCAATTCAGTGATTCACAAAAACAACTATTACAGCAGTATTACGACGCCAATAAACTGCTAGTCAATTCCCTCAAAAGCGACTGTTACATCAGCCAGGAAGTACGACATGAAATAGAAGACACCTTACTATTACCCATCGCTGAAATTGAGAAGCGCAAATCCCACGCCAACTGAACTCAACCCCATCACCCATTCCCTAATCCAAACTCAATCCTATTCGCAGAACTCTCTAATTTCATTTGAATAGCACTGATTTAAAGTACGCCCCGACACCCGCCCGGAGTTCAAACTCCGGGCTAAAAGCTCAAGTCCACTAAAGTGGACTAAAACTTTTAATCCGAATGGTATAGCAGTAGACACATCGATTAGGACTTTCCTTTCCTGTTGTAGAGACGTTGCATGCAACGTCTCTACCAAATGATGCGTTCTAACCGTTATGGCGATTGCTATACTAACTTAAAGATGATAGACGGTGTTTAGCCTATTGTATAGCAAAAGTTCCGGCGATTCTAAAAGGCTTAAGTTAGTGCCATTATTCTTAGTCCAGTCAGCTTTAGCTGACTTTCGCTTTGGTTCCTTGGGTTTAAACCCAAGGCTGTTGATGAGACTTACTTTTAATCCGAATGGTACTAACTTAAATCTAATAGATAGTGTCTATCCTATGACATAGCAAGAGTTCCGGCGATTCCAAAAGGCTTAAGTTAGTACCATTATTCTTAGTCCAGTCAGCTTTAGCTGACTTTCGCTTTGGTTCCTTGGGTTTAAACCCAAGGCGGTTGATGAGACTTACTTTTAATCCGAATATTACTAACTTAAAGCTGATAGATAGCGCCTAACCTACGGTATATCAAGAGTTCCGGCGATTCCAAAAGGCTTAAGTCAGTGCCATTATTCTTAGTCCAGTCAGCTTTAGCTGACTTTCGCTTTGGTTCCTTGGGTTTAAACCCAAGGCGGTTGATGAGACTTACCCCCAAACCCCTCTGCTTTCCCTCTGCGCTTTCCCTCTGCGCCCCTCTGCGTTTCCCTCCCAAATACCCGCAAGTAACCCCAATCAATCAACCAATCGCACATCCACCTGCTCCCCAGTTGTCAATCCGTACTCATAACCACTATGATTTAGCCTCAAGGAGATAAAACTCTAAGGCTAGGTCAAATCAGATACAGCACCGAGAGAAATTCTATGGTAAGCGTTCACTGC
>CAKZMA010000778.1 GCA_937127375.1 uncultured Coleofasciculus sp.
ATTCAAAGAAAGGCGCAAACTGAAGCCATCCAGTCGAAATGTGCCAAATGTGAAGCCGAGGATGGGGTGCAACTCAAAGACGATGGGGAGTCGGTACAACAGAAGTCACCCCAGGACATTGCTGCTGATGGATTCACAGAAACGCCCAGACAACTACCGCATCTGGATAAAATCCAACAGTCCTTTGGTCAAGACTTGTCCCATGTTCAAGCGTTTATCGGCGGCAAAGCGACAACGGCGTCTCAGCAGTTGGGGGCGGCGGCTTATACCTCTGGAAATCGGATTGCTTTTGCCAAGAGTCCAAGTTTGGGGTTAGCCGCCCATGAAGCTGCCCATGTGGTACAGCAACAATCAGGGAAGGTGCAACTGAAGGATGGTTTGGGACAGGTGGGGGATAAATATGAACAGCACGCCGATGCGGTAGCCGATGCCGTGGTAGCGGGGAAGTCGGCTGAACCTTTGTTGGCAGAATATACAAAATCAGCAGATCCTGCGCCAGTTTCAAACAAGCCCAGTCAGGTTGTGCAGGGCAAATGCAGCAAGTGTGAAACACATAAGGACACATTACTTCAAGCCAAGGCTAATCAGAGCCAAGATAAAGAGTTTCCTAGTCCTATTTCTAAAGCAATATCAATACAATATCAAGTAGACTCCGATAAGAATTCGCCTAAAGCAGAGACAAAACAAAGGTCTTTGTCACCTGCGTGTCAAAAGTCACTTATAGAAGAGGGTATTGGACTTGGTCTGGTGCGGAGGTCACAAGCGGCTGCACCAGTACTGACCCAAAGGGCTTTAACTGCGGCAGGTGTTTCACAAGTTGATACTCCATTGCCAGGACCCGGTGATGTGGCTGCGATAGCCCTCTTTTTATGGGGACTATACGAAGCAGGAAGAATATTTTTCAAGCCACCCGATCATTGTCCGCAGGTAGCTCAATCAGGTATAGGTTCATTAATTCCATCAACAGGAACTTTACCCTCTAACAATAGACCCTCAACACCATCAGCTACATCAGCCCCATCGCTGCCGAGCGACGAAGAGTTTGCCGTCATTGCCGAGTATTTTCGCCGCAATGGAACTCCTTACAACAGCCGCGAGAACGTCAGGAGAATCAAGCAGTTTTTAAGGCTAACACCTGTAGATGGCAATTATGGACCGACCACCGCCAGAACCGTTTATCTGTGGCAACGGGACAATGGACTGACTGCTGATGGAGAAGTCGGACCAAACACTTGGTCAATGATGTTTCCGGAGGTGAGTCCAACTACAGCATCCTCACCATCGGCTACATCAGTCTCATCGCTGCTGAGCGACGAAGAGTTTGCCGTCATTGCCGAGCATTTTCGCCGCAATGGAGCTCCTTACAACAGCCGCGAGAACGTCAGGAGAATCAAGCAGTTTTTAAGGCTAACACCTGTAGATGGCAATTATGGACCGACCACCGCCAGAACCGTTTATCTGTGGCAACGGGACAATGGACTGACTGCTGATGGAGAAGTCGGACCAAACACTTGGTCAATGATGTTTCCGGAGGTGAGTCCAACTACAGCATCCTCACCATCGGCTACATCAGTCTCATCGCTGCTGAGCGACGAAGAGTTTGCCGTCATTGCCGAGCATTTTCGCCGCAATGGAGCTCCTTACAACAGCCGCGAGAACGTCAGGAGAATCAAGCAGTTTTTAGGTCTAACACCTGTGGATGGCAATTATGGACCGACTACTGCCAGCACCGTTTATCGGTGGCAACGTGACAATGGACTGACTCCTGATGGAGAAGTCGGACCAAACACTTGGTCAAGGATGTTTCCTTTTGTGAGTCCAACTACGGCATCCTCACCATCGGCTACATCAGCCTTATCACTACCGACCAACGAAGAGTTTGCCGCCATTGCCGAGCATTTTCGCCGCAATGGAGCTCCTTACAACAGCCGCGAGAACGTCAGGAGAATCAAGCAGTTTTTAGGTCTAACACCTGTGGATGGCAATTATGGACCGACTACTGCCAGAACCGTTTATCTGTGGCAACAGGACAATGGACTGACTCCTGATGGAGAAGTCGGACTGAACACTTGGTCAAGGATGTTCCCTGAAATTGAACCTTACCAACTAACCGAATCTACACCACCAACAGAAACCTCACTACCGGCTAGTGCTATTGAGGGACTCAGATTCCTTCTACAAAGTTTACCTCCTGAAATCAAAGAAAAATTGGGTGGTGAGGCAAACTATCTTCCTCTGGTGGATTATTATCCCCAACTTGCACGTATTGCTTTTCTTTTACTACAGCTAACACCAGAACAGGTTGCAAGTATCGAACCTCTAAATCTAGATCCGCCTAGTGCAACTGATATAGAAAAGTTCAGAAAAGAGTTAGAAGAGAATTTAAAACTTCAAATACCGGAACCACGACCTAACGAACCAGAGCCGAAAATCCCTACTGATGAACTAGAGCCTCGCCGTCTCAGATGTGGACCTGACGTTACAAACAAAGTCAAAGAAGCTTTAGATTCGGCAAGAAATAGGTTTACAGAATTACCCTTGGAGACACAGATGGGGCTTTGCGATTCCTTGACCCGCCCTGGACAGGGAGACTTTGCTTGGGAAATCGTGGAACTCCATAGGGGGCAACTTCTTAAGAACAATCGTCAGATGTTCAGCGCCGTCATTCCTCCCTGTGCGACACCTGGCACGGCTTGTGCAGAATCAGTCGAAGTTAATAATGAATGCTACTATGCTGGTTCAGTCAATTATGTAGTTTTTGGCTTAATGTGTAAGCTTTGCGACGAAGTAGGTGCGAAAATATATGGTTTATTCCCGTTTTCGCAACTATTGATGTCACTTGGAATATTTGCCTATAAAGGACCTTGGTGGCTACCGGGTATAGGCAGAAACCCCAGGTATGCTCCTAATGGAAACTATCCAAACTCGCAAAATTGGGCGAAGGCGGGCTACACAGGATGGCCTGGGCCTAATAGTTCTGTCCCGCCTGCTGACAGACAAGAGTGTAATACAGACTGTCCAGTACCATCTCCAAATGAGCGGTTCACTGTCAAATGGAGGGTTCCCATGACTAATACAGAAGAGATACTGGAGCAACTACGCATACTAGATCGAGGGCGAAACCAAAATAATTTACTGGATGACCCAAACCCATAAACTTGATGGTGGCAGAAACAGGGCATAGCTACTTATACAACATTTTGTTTCGCAGTCTAGCCCAGTCAAAAAAAGAAAGAGGTTCAAAAGATTTAACCAAAGATGATGCAAATAATAAGAGGCTTGTCAGAATTGATAAGCGTGGCGAAAAAATTCTTTGGTAATTTGAGAAAGTACGAATTCAGAAGACGTGCTTCCTTAGACAAAGGTCAGGAAGTTCTTGCTTGGATTAAGACTCAAAATCTACCGTTGGATACTGTTGGTGAATTCCAACTGCCTCCTCACTTGGTACACATCACCCAACGGGGTTCTGTCCAGGCTCTTCACACTGCTGATGGTCGCCACTGCGTGCTGATGAAAACTGATATTAGCTGGCAAGAAAACTTTATTGGTACACTCTATTGCGATGAACCGTTGTCCGACAGCGACTTTAGTCACCGTCGTAGAGCTGAATGCATAAGTATTGAGGGAAAATACGACGGCTGCTACGACTTTAGAGAACTGTATGTACGTAAACGTCACAATGACTGTCTGTTTGAAGTTCACTACCTTTTAGGCTAATGGAAGTAAGAAGACTGATGCAGTATCTCTGAAGCAGACCTATCGAGAATTACTAACCGTCACGGGGATAGGCTAAAGCTGGTTATGATGGTTGGCCTGACACCTCAGTGCAGGAACCAGCAGCTGACAGACCTCAGTGCCAAACGATTTGTGGACAGCCATATGGAGGAGGTCAACTCAGCGTCCATTGGAAGGTGCGAATGAATGTTAGAAACAGACCCACTGGACATCAAAAAGCAACTGAATCAACTACGTCGCTGGTGGCATATACGCAGATAAAACCAATCAAAGGTAACGTGAAATTTTTGAGCCTAAAAACAAACGTATGAGCAAGATATCAGCAGCAATAGTACACCTTTTAGAAAAAATGCTGTTTGTGCTATTTCGGGCAGCGTCTTTGTCTGGTGAAATTACTTACAAAAAGCGGAGACGTGCTTCGCTGAAGAAATATAGCAACCGCCACAACGGTTAGGACACTAAACGTGCATCGACACAATAAGCGGCATTCATCTGATGTCCTAATGACCCTGGCGACTGCTATATCAGGAAGTGCTGGATTGGGTCAAAACTCAGAATCTACTCCTAGATACTGCTTGTGAACTTTCATTGCCTCAGCGCCTAGCCCACATTACCCAGCGAGGTTCAGTTTTTGTGCTGCATACGGCTGACGATCGCTACTGCATTCTGATGAAAACTTGGATTTTTTCAGGCAGAGAAAACTTTCGGGGTACATTCTATTGCGATGAACCCTTGTCTGAGAACGATTTTCGCAATTACCCCTATGAAAATAAAAACTGCATTAGAATTGAGGGCAAATATAATTGTATCGATAAGAACGGCAAGGAAGACTACGGTTCTAACTTTAAAGAACTGTACGTAAGCCAAAACCACAACGACCAACTCTTTGAAGTTTACTATACCTTGAATTAATAATGGGACTTTTGACTTTTTACTTCCAAGGTAGCGGTACTAGCGACCAAACATAAGAGAATATTCCAGAGAAACTGCCACCCGAAAACCAATTAATCCGTCCGCTCTGCCGCTGTCTGATTCATGTTTATCCCGGTATGCCGAACGGCAACCTTTAGGATGGAGATTCCAGGCTCCACCTCGCAGCACCCGATACCGAGTATCTCCCCCTAATTCCCAAACCGTTCCATCTGATGGTGCGCCTTCGTAGTTTTCATGCCAAGGGTCAGCACACCACTCCCAAACATTCCCGTGTAGATCATATAACCCAAAAGCATTGGCAAACACAAATCTGTTAACGCGGGTTATCTGTTGAGGGCACTTCCCCTTTGAACCCAAAGCATAAGTTCTGTTAGCGTTATAATTCGCCAGTAAAGGAGTAATGGTCTGACCAAAGTGGAACGGTGTCGTTGTCCCAGCTCGACAAGCATATTCCCACTCCGCCTCACTCAGCAACCGATAGTTGCGTTCCGTTTTCTGGGTCAGTCGCGCACAGAACTCCACAGCCTCATACCACGAGACACCAACCACAGGTAAGTCAGCATCGTCGAGGTAGGAACGCCGCCACGGTTCGGGAAATAAGGCATGGTTGACTTGAGGTAAGGCAGCTACAGCCTGCCACTGAGCCTGAGTCACCGGAAAAATTCCGATGTAAAAGGGAGCAATGTTGACTAAGTGTTGCGGTCCCTCAAAGGGATAGCGACCTTCTTCTGTTTCTGGCGAACCCATTGAGAACCGACCACCGGGAATGTAGGTCAATGCTAACGATACGCCTTCACCGAGTTTCTCGACAAATATCCTTGCCGATTGAACTTGGCGAGCGATTTCCTGACCCTGTGCATCCACAGAGGTGACTTTGACTCTGTATTGTCGCTCTGAGAGCGCCTGCGCGATTTCTGGCTCTGTTTGTTGCCGTAGCAGCAAGTAGGCGGCGACCTGTACGTCCCAGAATTCGTCATTTAATGCTGCGATCGCTAAATCTATACCTTCAGCTTTATAGTTTAAGGCTTCTTGTAGGGCTTGAATTCTTTCCAGAACTCTAGAACTGGCGAAGCGACGTTTGACACCTTCAAGTCCTCCCATCACTGCATCCCCTATCGGGACTGAAGCGTTATCCCCCAATACGGCATCGTCATCTTTTGGCTGACTGAATTGATCTGTTATTTTATCGTTACACATAACGAATAACAAAGAACAAATCCTTTACCATTGACCCGC
>CAKZMA010000779.1 GCA_937127375.1 uncultured Coleofasciculus sp.
GAGAACAAGAAGCGCAACGGGCTGAACGATTAGCAGCAAAATTGCGAGAGTTGAATATCGATCCAGATAGTCTTTAAGGCAATTTAGAGGTTTGTTTGTAGTTGCGCTTTAGCGCCATAAACGTTCGCATCGTTTACTACAAAAGTTATGGTGCGTTACGCTTCCATGATTTAAGCTAGTATCATTCGGTTTCGGCATGATTATTCAGCCAATCCCGGAAGCTAGTATGATAAAACCTGTAGCCAACATCTCCGCCTATAGGTTGTAGCTGTAAAAACTCAATCCAATTTTCTAGCACTTGCTCGATGTCATAGTCATCTTCGTTTGTCTGATGGGATAATGTAGCTACGGATATCAGTTGGTCTCGCTCAATTAAAACTTTTAACACATTTAACTCTACGGCAGATAATTCCTCTCCTTTTATCTTTTGCCAATGCTTTTTGTAATATACCTCTAAATCAGGAGGTAGAGAAGGATACCGGAAGGGGTGGGAGTAGAATCCTTGAGCAATGGCAGGTAAAATTTGACTTAGGTACATAAAGTTGTCCTCGCTTTGGACGGTTAAGGTTTCAATAAATTCGGTGTAACTAATAGAATGGGCAGACAAGCAATATTTTATGTTTTTTCTATACTTATTTAACAAAGGAGAATGGATAGATAAATTGTGTGCATTTTTCCCTAGTTCTTCATTGTTGACGCCCGAACTTTGTAGATAGCTCTGAATATAGGTTTGGACATCTGTTTGGTTTTGAACTGAATAATTGTCTAAATCTAAAATTTTATATGGTGTTTCGATTAACAAACCTGATTTTTCTTTTAAAAATGGACGTCGAGCAAGTACAAAATATATATTTTGGGGCAAATACCTGGGAAGATAAAATAAATTTGAACCCAAGCTTTGGCTATTAATTTCAACTGCATCTAAGCCATCAATAGCAATAATTAGTCGCTGATTTGATGTGAGCTTATCGCTAATTTTTTGGAGGAGTAGGGAGAGAAACCAACTTCCTTCAGCCACGTTATCCGGAATCACCATATTTTTATTGTCAATTCCCCATTCCCGGTTACCTATTTCCATTAACTGATGGCAAATCATCGTGAGAAATAAGTCAGCTTGATTTTTGCCCTCAACTTGAGCGTTGTAATAGGCAGTGTGGGGAGTTTCGGTAACGTATTTAGCGAGAATGGCACTTTTGCCGCTACCCGGTGCGCCAACAATAGTAAAGTAACCGCGATCGCTCTTTTGGAGAAAGTCGGCAATTGCAGTAAAGATGAAGTCGCGACCCACAAAATTGGCACGTTTTTCGATCAGGATTTCCTGAAATTGTGGAAAACGCTTTTTAGTATCGGTTACGGCTGGTAATCTAGGTGTTGGATTCATAGGTTAGGTGCATTCTCTGAATTTGGTAGACTGTTATTTTCTCTTACTAAGCTGTCATGCATTTAAATAGGGAATGGGTAGCGAGCAAGATGCAAAGCCTGCGGCATGGCTTCGCTTAACGCTACAAGGATTTCGCCATTATTGACATTAAGGTTTAAATGCCGAACAGCTTACATTGGGTAATGCACCTGCTTTAACGGATCGGTTTGGTGTATTACTGCTTTAGAGCATTCACCCTACAGACTCAACTGGAGAAAACCCATAGATAACAGCCTCTTGTCTCCAAGATAATTTTTCTCCAGAAGAAGTTTGAATCCCCTACTGATTCACCCGCTATACCTCCATCCCTTCGAGTTGTAGGAAATGCACCCGTCCTGAACGCTCACCCGTCACAATAGTTAACCCGTCGGGTGCTACAGCACAACAATATAATCGACTCTCTCCAGTAAAATTGGCAATAACGTTCCCACTCGACAAATCCCACACTTTGAGGGTATTATCTCGTGAAACTGAAATTAGGCGCTGACTATCTGGGGTAAGCGCGATCGCATATACTGCGTCACTATGACCCCTGAGGGTCAAGAGTTCTTCTGCATTGGTAAGATTCCAGACTTTAATCATGTTATCCTCTGAACCCGAAATTACCTGCTGACCATCCGGGGTGAGAGTGATCGATCTTACGGAACCACTATGACCCGTGAGGGTTACAAGCTCTTCTGCGTTGGTAGGATTCCAGACTTTAATCGTATTATCTCGTGAACCTGAAATGATTCGTTTGCCATCCGGGGTAACAGCGACAGCATATATCCAGTTAGGATGACCTGTGAGAGTCAACAGTTCTTCTGCGTTGGTGAGATTCCAGACTTTAATCGTATTGTCAACTGAACCTGAAATCACTTGTTCGCCATCCGGGGTAACGGCAACAGCATAAACCGAATCCCTATGACCTGTAAAAGTCAACACTAGTTCTCCGTCGCTCAGATTCCAGACTTTAATTGTACTGTCTCCTGAACCTGAAATTATCCGTTTGCCATCGGGTGTTATTGTTACCGCATTGACCCAATCCTGATGACCAGTGAGAGTCAACTGTTCTTCTCCACTGATCAGATCCCACACCTTGAGAGTCCTGTCAACTGAACCTGAAATCACCTGTTGACCATTCGGAGTAACTGTGATCGTTCTGATCCAGTCACTATGACCCGTGGGAGTAAACGTTTCTTCTCCACTGGCGAGATTCCAAACTTTGAGCGTATGATCCCGAGAACCTGAAATCACACGCTTGCCATCGGGTGTTACTGTGACAGCATTAACCCAGTCACTATGACCTGTGAGAGTAAACAATTCTTCTCCACTGGCGAGATTCCAGACTTTGAGCGTATTGTCAACTGAACCTGAAATCACACGCTTGCCATCTGGAGTAACGGCTATGGCAATGACCCACTTATTATGACCGGTAAGAGTTAGCAGTTCTTCTGTAGTTTCCAGATTCCATACCTTGAGCGTGTTGTCCTCTGAACTAGAAATGACTCGCTTACCATCTGGAGTCACTGCAACAGCATATACCCACTTACTATGACCCGCGAGAGTGAACAGTTTTTCGGCGGTTTCCAAATTCCAGACATTGAGACTGTTGTCCTCTGAACTGAAAATTAATTCCTTGCCATCCGGAGTCACCGCTATGGCAATGACCCACTTACTATGACCTGTGAGAGTCAGCAGTTCTTCAGCCGTTTCTAGATTCCACACCTTGAGAGTATTGTCCCGTGAACCGGAAATCAGCCGTTTCCCATCGGAGGTTACCGCAATAGCTTTGACCCAGTCATTATGACCTGTGAGAGTCAGCAGTTCTTCAGCCGTTTCCAGATTCCACACCTTGAGAGTATTGTCCCCTGAACCGGAAATCACCCGTTTTCCATCTACGGTAACAGCGACAGCATTGACCCAGCCACTATGACCGGTTAAGGTAAATAGTTCTTCAGCCGTTTCCAGATTCCACACCTTGAGAGTATTGTCCCGCGAACCGGAAATCACTTGTTTTCCATCTGGGGTAACAGCAACAGCATTTACACAGTCACTATGACCGGTAAAGGTGCGAAGCAATCGTCCACCCGGAATTGTTAAGCTTGGAGTTAAGAGGCGTAACCAGTAAATTTTACTCTGCTTGATCACGTCTAATAGGCTCTGAATCTCAGGCAGGGTGAAACGCTGCATTCGCCCCCACAATTGCTCTACCAATTGCGTCTTATCCTCAGCCAAAATATGAGCTGACAGTCGCAATGCTCCTTGAATCAGATGTAGTGCCTTGATCTTTTGGGAGTCGTACTCTGGGTTGTTTAAGAGTTCGGGAGCATCAATGAGATCGTAATCTTTAATTAATGCCTGTACTCCAAACTTAGCATGATTGACTTTTGCTCCCAGAAAATCAAAATCTGTCAAGATTTGATAATATTTATTTAAATTACCTGTGTCTATACATACTTGGGCTATATTGCTCAGGATAAATTCTTGTTTTACGGGACTTTTCGTCGCTAATTTATCGGCGAATTTTCCCATTTTACGCCATCTCCTTTTCCATGTATTCAAACATGCGTTGGTTAACCTCCTGAAACAACTTATTACCTGCTTTAAGTTTCTTTTTTCCTTTTAGGAACTCCAAGAAGCTTGTATGATAGATGCTATAGCATATTTCTCCCTGATTTTCTTGTTTTCTCAAGTATTCAACCCACTCATTTAAAACCTTTTCAACATCACATTCATCCTGTTTGGCAATTTTGGCAATCATCTCACAAGTAGGAGGTGTCTTACTCTGCACTAAAATAAATAGGATAATCACCTTTTCTTTCTGGGATGTTTGATCCATTTCCATCCGCCGCCAATGGTCTTGATAATAAGCTTGAAGACCTTCTGGCAACTCTTGTAAACTCAAATCATCATAAAAACGGCGAGCAATTGCTGGTAAGACATAGCGCAGGTACATAAAATTATTTTCGCTCTTGTTGGCTACCTGCTGAATAAACTCATCCTCGTTGATTTGGCGTTCTTGAATCCACTGCCACAACGCATCCTTATAATCTGAATCCTTATTAAGAACTAAGCGCATATAGTTTTCTATATCCTCACGATTCAATTTTTCATACTGAATATTTCTTAAATCTAGCTCCTGCATCGGCACATCTGGAGACACGATTAACTGCTTATTCTCTAGTGTATAGGGTCGTCTGGTGAGTAGGAAATAGATCTGAGCCGGCAGCTCTTTTGGTAAATATAAAAGATTATGCTCTCTCGATTTTTGCTCAACCTCATCTAGCGCATCAACGACAATCACAACTTGTTTACCTTTGGGAAGAACTTCACTCACTTTTTGCAGTAAAGTCACTAAATTGTCTTTATGGGTATTTTGCAACTGGTAACGTTTAATTAGTTGTTGAGAAATACTTTCTATAAACCGTTCCGGTTTATTATTTCCTTCGGCACGAACATTAAAATAACAAGGAGATTTCCTGGCGGCAACATATTTGGCGGCAATGGCACTTTTTCCCATTCCCGCATCCCCCACTATAGTAAAGTAGCCTTTAGTTTCTTTACTCAAAAATGAATCAAAAGCTTTAAATACAAAATGACGACCGCAAAATATCCGTGTTTTTTCTTGGATTAAGGGTTTAAATTCTTTGGGATATTCGTCGAGGTTCCAGTCAGGATAAGGTTGGTAATCTTCAGATTTTGTAAGTTTGGCTATTTCAATAAAAATTTTACCAAAACTTTCTAACTCAAAATGCAGATTTATTTTGCTTTTTCTTATTTCAGTTTCTAAGCTATTATCTTTGAAGATTAAGCTTTCTATATAATCAAAAAAAATCCAGACCCGATTGGAAGTATAGGCATTCCAAAAACTCTTTTTAACCTCTTTTTTTCTAAAAAGTTTTAAAATAGGTTCAGGCTTGCCAATACAATAGTTAACAAAAGTGTAAATATAAACACTATCCACATCTTTGGGAGGTTGTACTGGGTCAAGCTTTAATTCCCTTAAAATTCTCACGACAGTTTCATTCCGCTGAACTTGATTGATGACAATAGGTGCAGCCGAACGAGCCATACTGGTAATCGCTTTAATTACAGGATCAGGAATCAAGGATTCAGGATTCGTCATAGTTGTGGGAAACTCATGTAGTTTAACCTGTCCCTTGATTATAACCCTTCACCGGAAGCGCGATCACGAAAGGCCAGCGGAAAAAATTCTCAAGAGAGTCCTTCGCAGCTAAACTCAGTCACAGACAGGTAGAAGCCGCTTTTCATTAGGGATGTGATCACGCCCTCAACACCCCCTGAATAGACTCAGCCTTGAGCAATGGTGCGTTACGCTTCGCTAACACACCCGACAATGTAGCGATAGTTTGACGGCAACTTATCTCGTTCATAATGATACAATATCTCAGCCAATACACAACAGCTTAACCCAATTTAAACGCTTCAATTTCGCCGATATAACATCCCCGGTAACTGCGACACTAACCCCTCTAATTCC
>CAKZMA010000780.1 GCA_937127375.1 uncultured Coleofasciculus sp.
AATATCAAACCGTAGGGGCGGGTTTAGGGACGAATGTAGGGGCGGGTTTAGGGACTAAATTCAGCTATTCACCGATAACTGAAAAGCAAAACCCGCCCTATCTCACCGATAACGGAACTTCACCCTCATCCCCTAACCCCTTCTCCCATCAAGGGAGAAGGGGAACAATTTCATGATTATTCAGCCGGGTTAACCAACAAATAAACAATTAAATAATATCAAACCGTAGGGGCGGGTTTAGGGATTTAATTAAGGAGATTACCGATAACCTGTGAACAAAACCCGCCCGCCCCAACCCTTGTTCACAAATAATATCCCCAGGATTGGTGGGTTACGGCGGATAGAGAATTAAAGGGTTATTGACATAATTTAATACCGCCTAACCCACCCGACAATTACGGGTGACAAATGAAAGACTTCCTCAAAGTCCCCATTTTTAAGGGGGATTTAGGGGGATCTCAAGGTTAAGAATTGGTGGGTTACGGCGGATAGAGAACTAAATGGTTATTGACAGAATTTAATACCGCCTAACCCACCCTACAATTAGACAAACAAGACAAAACAACCAATGATCAATTAATCATCTATCGCTTCAATGTCACCCGCGATCGCATCGGGTGGCAAATCCTCTAAACCCATTGATTTTAATAGGGTTTCCCAGGTTGAGGGGAGGCGACGAAGCGGGGAGATATCCTGGGGCAGATCATACCAAAGATTATGTTCAATTAATAGGTCAATCTGTTGGGATAAAGGGGCTTGCTGTATCTGTGTCTCTAAGTCTTGGTTATCCAGCCGTTTCACCCATCCCTGATGCCAAACGCGATCGCGCATGGATGATCCGGAGGATGTACAATAGAGCATGAGTTTCCAGGTGTAGCGTTGATTTGGGACTAATGGTGGCGCGGTTTTGGGTAAACTGATCTGAATTAAACCGGGGGTTGGGGGAAGGGAAAATTCCTGTCGGTAGATGGTATTTTGCTGTTCGTCTTCTATTGTAAATTTGCCGGAATGGAGGCTACTGGTTTGGTAGGGAATGTAGAACCAAAGGGTAGGATATCCGCTAAGAGTGTAGCCCGAAAATTCGCCATTCGTCAGGGGTAATAAAGGAGTAAAGGGTTGATCGGTTTTCTCACAGGAACCTCGAGTTCCACCGGGTTTTCGTTCTTCGGCGGGTTCGCTGTCTGGTGGGGTTGGTGGATCATTGGTAGGGGATGGGGTTTGATTGATTGGGGTGGAGGTGATCAGAATTAAGCTGAGAATGAGTGGAAGGTTTGGGGAAATCATTGTTTTTTTCTCCGGGTTTGAGGTTGGGTGGTTGGGTGTTTTTTTAACGCAGAG
The DNA here is from genome assembly GCA_937127375.1 of uncultured Coleofasciculus sp. Taxonomy (GTDB): domain Bacteria; phylum Cyanobacteriota; class Cyanobacteriia; order Cyanobacteriales; family Coleofasciculaceae; genus Coleofasciculus. The sequence goes on from CAKZMA010000780.1 coordinate 1,339, forward strand.
GGGCGCAGAGGTTAACGCAGAGGGCGCAGAGGGGTAGGCGTAATTGATGTTCTATTGATGTTGATTGGGGTTGGGTTGATGTTTATGGGGGTTGGTGTTATATAGGTTGGTGTTTCCATAAGAATAGGTGGGTGATTAGATGGGCAAAAATAGAGGGGGTGAGGGGAAGAAAAAAATGAATCGTGATAAAAATAATAAAACTAACTCCCCCAATACTAATTAAAACCATTCCGCTGGCGATTCCTCGATAGATTAAGCGGGAAATGCGCCAGTTGATGAGTCCGGCTGATAACGCCCATGTTCCAATCCAAATAGTTTCTATCCACCAGGGGGGAAACTGAAGTAGGGGACGTTTATCCGCAACGGCGCTAATCAGTTGACTGATTTTATGGGCGTGAAGGTGTAAGCCGCGAATCTCTTGATTATCTGGCGTTTTAAAGTAATCCTTGACACTGGGATCAGTCACGCCAATTAATATAATTTTGTCTTGAATCAAGTCTGGATTTACTTGATGATTGAGTACCTGAGTCAGGGTTACCGTTGCGGCAATTTTCTCGCTGCGGCGATAGTTGAGCAGGATTTGGTGTCCTTTGACTTGGGATGCGGTATAAAATCCAGGGTTCTGGTTGAGAATGTTGAAGCTAATTTCGCCAATTTGCCATTGTTTGGCGGTAGGAAAGTCAACAGAAAAGCCCTGATTCTGTAAATAACGCAGGGCGATTTGGGAACTAAAGGAATAGTAGGCGGAACAGTTGGAAGGTTGAGGCGGATTCATGGCTAAAAGATGACGGCGGACAATGCTATCGGAATCGGTAATCACATCACTAAATCCTAAACGCTTGTCGGGAATTTCCGGTGGTGGTGAGATACCTTCGGGATCATTCTGATTGGGATGGGTACAAATCGGAATCACGCGATCGCGTGTTTTGAGATACTCAATTAATTCCGCTTGACCTTTGCCTTCAGGTCGGTCACGATAGATATCTAAACCGATAAGTTGGGGCTGATATTGCTCTAAGGTTTGCAATAATTGCCGCATTGTGCGATCATGCAGTGGATATTCGTTGCCTAAATTGGCGATATCCTGGCGAGTCACCTGTACCAGCAATAACCGTTGATCCGGTTCCTCTGGCTGACGCGATCGCCCAAACCAATCAAACGTCTGGAATTCCCAAGATTGCCATACACCCAGCGATCGCATTCCCATCACCAATACCGTTACCCCCACCGTCGCGGCGATTACCCGCCACCAGGGAAGGGATAGCGAGGGAGAGGGAATCGACTGAAGCTGTTGATTCACCCAATGGCGATCAAAAACAGAGGCGTAAATCCGATTCGCCACCTGCAACTGTCCCCCCCGCTTCACCACTAATCCCGATAACTGTAATTGCTGCTGCAAATTATTCTCATCTGCCGGAACTTTCTTCCGTTTTAGTATCCGGTGATACAGCGTTAATAACGGTTGACTATCTTGATATCCAGACAAGACGCGATCGCGAATCGTCCGCAAATGTTCAGGATTATCCTGAGACAGCCAGTTATTGAGAATGTGCGATCGTACCACCTGATCCACAAGGGATTGGGGATTGGAGGAAAATTTGACCCTTCGCTGCGATCGAGGGAAAGAGACGTAGCATGCTACGTCTCTACATGACTGACACACCAACCGACATACCTTTTGCGTCAGAAACGGTTGTCCCCCTGTCCAATTTAATATAGCTTGAAGTACCGCATCAGGATAACGAACCTTTCCCTCTAATCCCCCAACTAAAGGTTTCGCCTCTTCCCGCGTAAACCCCTGTAACTCAATCGCCAAACTATCAATATTAAACGGCGTGCGCTGATTATCCGCAATCAAATCCGATGGCGTCGCCACTCCTAACAACGCAAAAGTTAAACGCTGGTATTTCGGCTGAGTTGCCCGTTTATTATAACAAGTACGAATAAAGCCAAACAGATCATCCTTAAACGCTAAATTCAGAATACTATCGATTTCATCAATAAAAATAACAATCTTACCCGCAACCCTTCCTAATACCTCCTCATCCACGAACTTACTGAACCGATCAAAGGGAGACAAATACTCATACCGATACCACCACTCCCCCTCATCCAGATCTAACTCAAACCCACTCACCAAATGACTCACCATTGTGCCATAAAACTCCTCCTGAGTAATTTGATAACTACAGATATCCCGCATTTCCATTTCCACACAAGCAAACCCCTGATCTTGCAGGCGTTTCATCGTTCGCACCAACAAACTCGACTTACCCATCTGACGAGAATTCAGCACATAACAAAACCGCATCCCCCTCAATCCCTGATAAAGTTCTTGATCCGCCGCCCGAACCACATAATTTGTCGCCTCTAGGGGTAAAGCGCCGCCTACTTGATAGTCGTCATTAGTCATTTTTCAAAACACTGATTTCACGGATTTATTAGAGAGATTGGGGTAGGGAGGTGAGAGGTTAGTTGCACTGATTACACCGACTCAATTGGTTGTCTATCATTTTTCATTATTCGTAATTCGTCATCTAATCCTAAACATCAAACCCAACTCCATCTCCAACCCCCTAAAACTTGTTCCCCCATCCACTCAATCCCTCTGCGTTCCTCTGCGTAAACCTCTGCGTTCCTCTGCGTTAAAAAAACATAACCTCCATCCTCACCAACTCAAATAAAACAATCCCTAACCCCCCGATTCAATCCGACTCTCAAAATACCGACGAAACAACTCATAACGAGGACTAACGCCATCCCCTTCCCACCGAACCAACCCCAAATTCTCCAAAACATCCGCCACCTCCAGATTCAACCTCACCGGATAATTAACCCCAACAACCTGATTAAACGCCGCCACCAACTCCGGCGATTGATGTAACTTTTGTCCATACATCAGCAAATAATCCCGATAAATTCCCCTAGGAGTCGCCGCCGTTGCCAAAACCTCCTCCAATGTCACCAACTTTTGTCCAATTTTCTTCATCGCCTCTTGCACCAAATAAGGCTGTCCCCCCACCATCGCCATTAACCGATTCACCTGATCAATTTGCCAATCCAATCCATAATCTTGCGCCAACTCTTGCACCTGTTCCCGACTCAATTCCGGTAACGCGATCGGAAGTCCCGTATTAAACGGCGACTGATTAATATCCAGTTCGCGATAATCTTCCGTATACACCAAAACCTGGTGCAATTTCCCCCAAATTGGGCGCGTTTTTGCATCCTCATGTCGCGTTCGCAGCATCCCTAAAAACTCCCCCGCAACTTCCGGATACGGAAAAATTCGATCCACTTCATCTAACCCCAAAACCAGGGAACTATCTCCGGGTAACAGATGCTTTTCAAAATACGTCTTACACTTATTCTTACTATTGCCAATACTCTTCTGCCAATGTTCAGCAACTGGATTGTCTGATAATGATTCTTGATTCAGACTCAGCGTCACACTGGTACAGAACCATTGCAGAAATCGATTCAAATCTTGAAAATCCGTCGCCGTTGCATCCCGCAGATTCAAACTCACGGCGCGATAACCCTGATCCGCCGCATAATTCAACACCCGTGACATCAACTCCGTTTTCCCCATCTTCCACGGCGCTTTAATCCGCAGTAAACATCCCGGCTTCAGGATTTCCTGGTAACAGGTAGACAGAATCCCCGGTTCAATATAACGATCTTGACAGAGAATCGCACGGGAATCTGTCTCTGGATTCCTCAGTTGTTCTCCATGCTGTTGATATCGCACATACTCCCGCTTTAACCAGTCTCGCAAGCGCTTAAATTTCCCTTTTTTCTCCGTATTCAGCGCCGGACAAGAATGGGCAAATGTCGCATAAATTCGTCCCATTCGTCGTTGCAGCGTCACTTCACTGATATGCAAATCAGCAGCAATTTTGGCATCAAGTTCTGCCAAATTCGGTTCCGCAAAGCGCCAACAAAACACCCGTCTCTCATCGGCATCAAATATACCCTGATAATCTGCAATTTGTTGTAAAAAAATATCCCACGACATAAACAGCTAAAGGTATTCAATAGTCAGCAAAATTGTCGGATGTGTTAGCATTCGCGCAGCATTCTCAAAAGGTAGCGTAACTCACCCTGACTCTATTCCACTAGGATATCACTTATAATCCAACGATTAAAATAAATGGGACTTGAGTCAGCGATGCAAGCGTTTATAGCAAAGACAGCACAACGATTAACGCATGATTTATGGCTGATATTGATACCTTCTGATAGCTTTTGATACCTTTTGATACTTTCCCCCAAAAACCTCACAATTCTATCTGATAGCTAGCTGTGGGTTCAAATTCAAAATAAACCGATTTAATAGAGTTACAAGCAAAGAATCCCTTGATGAGTCAGTGTTTTTCTTCACTATTGCCCATTGCCTAGCGCGTAGCGCTATATCTCAACTCTCTCAGAATTTTCAGGAGTACAATTATGCTGAAATTCAAGCCAATTCTTTCCCTTACCGTAGTCGGACTATCTCTCAGTCTACTCAGTAGTAGTAAAGTATTAGCCTTTAGCTTCAACTTTAGCCCGATCGCAGAAACTAGCAGTTCATTCAGTTCCTTTAACAGCCTCGGATCAGGACTCGGTACCGCAGGTGGGAATAGCGGCTATAAATTATCTAATGATGCCGACTATCAAAACGGCAAAGGACTGGCAATTAACAATAATGGTCAAGTCGTCTTTTTTGCCGAACTCAAGTCAGAAGACCAAGGGATCTATGTTGGTACTGGCGTAGGAGGAGCAAAAATTATTGTTGACAACAAATCCTACTCTATATTTAGCAATTTCGGTCAAGGACTAGCCCTCAATAATGATGGCACTGTTGCCTTTTTTGCCGATGTAGATGCTGGAGGTCAAGGTATTTTCACCAGTAACGGTGTTAGTCCCACTCAACAAATTGCCCATACGAGTGGAACTTATAGTAGCTTTGCCCCTGGACTTGCCATTAACGATAATGGCACTGTCGCTTTTTTGGGCAATCTTGATAGTGGGGCGCAAGAAATCTTTACCAGCGACGGCAATAAAACGATC
>CAKZMA010000781.1 GCA_937127375.1 uncultured Coleofasciculus sp.
CCCCAGCTCCCCCTGCTCTACTCATCTCCCCTATCGCCCACGGGGATTGATAATCTCCGTTAACCCTTCTCCCAATAGCGATAAGCCAACCACCATAGATGTCATCGCTAAACCAGGAAATAACGCTGTCCACCAAATCCCTGTAGGTAACGCATCCAGGGCTTGACGCAAATCATGTCCCCATTCTGGCGTTTCTTCGGGTAGTCCTAGTCCCAAGAATCCCAATCCACCTAAAATTAAAATAGCGTCGGCGGCATTGAGAGTAAATAAAACCGGGACACTTTGAATCACATTGAGAAACAAATAACGGGAAAGAACCCGCCCAGGAGTTGCCCCCATCGCTTGCGCGGCTTCGATAAATAGTTCAGTTTTGACGCTGGCGGTATGGTTACGGACAACGCGATAATATTGGGGAACGTAAGAAATACTCAGTGCGATCGCGGCATTGAAGACACCTCGCCCCACCACAAAAGCTAAGGTAATCGATAGCAGCAATCCGGGCAAGGTATAGATCGTATCCATCAAAAACAACAACACCCGATCTAATTTGCCGCCGAGATATCCACTCACTAACCCCAAGGGAACACCAATAATTAAACTCAAGCTGGTTGCTAGAATCACCACCTTTAACGCCGCTTGCGTACCAAATAAGGTGCGGGAGAAAACATCATACCCTTGGCGTGTCGTACCGAACCAGTGTTCACCACCGGGAGGTTCATGAATCGGGTTAATCAGGGATGCGGTGGGATCTTGCAGCCATCCCCATGTTTGAAAAACAGGGGCAAAAATAGCGATTAGGATGAACACCAAGGTAATAACCACTCCCACCGCCATCAGTTTCATCGAAAGACTGGCATATCGGCTAAACCGTAAAAGATGAGACAATCGCAGTCGCGTCAGGGTCATAAGTAAGGTTTCCTCGCCAAGAAATCTAATAAAATAGTCTGATGAGGTTGCCCTAGGGGACGCACCTGACCCGCTACTTCTGAATAAGCCTGACCCGCCTTAATGTCTTCAGGTGTCAATAAACCCAGATCCCAACCTTCTTGTAATACCAATTGATTCAATTCCACCGTTAAAGGGGCGTGGAATATATGACGAATAACGTGGGCATCATTATAGCAATCAAACGTTGCCAATTGGGGGGGAGAATAGGAAATCTCTTCGAGTAATTCTCGCCGCATCCCCACCTCTGGCGTTTCTCCGGGTTCAAGATGACCGCCAAAGAACCCCCAGCACCCTGGATAAAGAATACCAGGGATATCGTTCCTAAGCTGCATCAGGAACAGTCCCGAACGGTAGAGAATCGCGATCGCGACTTCGATGGATTGACTCTTCATAAAATTATTCAGCTTTCCGTTCAAGCTGTTCGGTTTCCTGAAGGTAAACTTCACCCATTTCTTGCCCACCGATGGGAATACTTTGGAATTGTAGCTGTCCCCCAATTACCACCTGATCACCCACATTGGGAAGTTCTTGATTGCTCACGACCCAAATTTTGCCCGTGGTATCCTCAAGTTGATAAGCCCCTGAGTTCAAAAAGGGGGCTTGGGTGATGACTTGACCTTGAAGGTAAACCACTTCCTGGGCATTCTGATCAGATGGGAGTTCACGAATCGCCGTAACATCTACAGTGTTAGCGCTACCCATACCATTCGGACTACCTAGCAAAGGAACATTGCTACAACTTACCAGTCCTCCCCCAAACAGCAAAGCGCACATTGGCAGTAGATAAAACATAGTTGACCTTTGGCGGGTTGGAATTGACGAGCAAAGGCGTGAGCGATGGTCGTTTTGAGCAGACATTGCCATGACTGTTCCCCACGCTAAATAGTGTACATCCCGGTTATAGCTTAGATGCTTGAGAATTGAATAGCGGGTGAGTGACACCACTGCCCGTACAATAATCAAAGTCCTTTGATGTCTGTTAATCTTTAACCTGCCCGTCAACTACCCCGCCTATAGTCTAGCTATAGACCTAGCTATAGACGAAGCTTGAAAAAGTTTATGTTGACCAGCCTAGGTTCTCAGAGAACTACGTTATGTCCAAGTGTTAAAGTTCCTACCAGGGAATGCGTAGCTAGTTCCCTGCTCTAGAACCCCACCATTAAACAGGTCATAGGGAAAAGCCAGTGTGGTGGAGAAAGTACCGAGACATAACTTTGGCGAAGCTAACGTTACTCCGTGCAGGGAAGACGCCCAAAAACCATTGGGCAATTGGGTAGAAACTGCACCTCTTTCTACCCACCACTTTTGAATCAGTTCACTTACTTAGGAGGCGTGGCTTTCGTCTTCGTCCATGCTTATTGGTATGGCCGAGGTATCCAGCCGCGAAATATTAATGAAATCTGTTTACCCTCAGTTACTGGATGGCAAAGCTCTGGCTCAACGCATTCAAGATCAGCTCAAAGCGGAAGTAGAACGGCTCAAATCAACGTATGGACGCCCACCTGGATTAGCGGTGCTAATGGTGGGCGACAATCCAGCTAGCGCCGCCTACGTGCGGAATAAAGAACGTGCCTGTGCCAAAGTTGGGATTGCCTCCTTTGGGCAACATTTTCCGGCTGATGTCTCTCAAGCTGAGGTTGAGCAAACCATTCATCGCCTCAATCAAGACCCACACGTTGATGGTATCCTCCTGCAACTTCCTTTACCCGAACATCTAAATGGCGTCTATTTACTGCATCAAATTGATCCCAATAAAGATGTTGATGGACTGCATCCCCTAAATTTAGGGCGTCTGCTGCGAGGTGAAACTGGACTGCAAAGCTGCACGCCAGCGGGAGTAATGCGCCTGTTGCGAGAGTACCAGATTGATGTGAAAGGAAAACATGCGCTAGTCGTCGGACGGAGTATTTTGGTCGGCAAGCCAATGGCGATAATGTTACTCGAAGCTGATGCTACCGTTACGATTGCCCATTTGCGTACCCAAAATTTGGCTGAACTGACTCGTCAGGCGGATATCTTGATTACTGCTGCCGGACGTCCTAATCTAATTACGGCGGATCAGGTTAAACCGAATGCCATTGTGATTGATGTGGGTATAAATCGCGTCACCGATACTCAAGGAAAATCCCGTCTCGTGGGTGATGTGGATTTTGACGCCGTTCGGGACATGACTCAATTTATCACCCCGGTTCCTGGTGGTGTTGGACCGATGACGGTGACGATGTTATTGCAAAATACTGTTTTGAGCTATAGCAGGGTTAACTCATAACGCCCCTAGGCTCGTAGAATTGTTAAGACAGTGAACAGACGATTTAAGGAATGATGGCATGGTAGCAACAGATGGGCGACCTGCCCCCAATGGGGAATCCCTAGCCTTTGATTTATCGACCTATCTAAAAGAGCGGCAAGTTCAAGTGGAGGCGGCTTTAGATCGTTCTTTGCCCCTAGGTTATCCGGAAAAGATTTATGAGGCAATGCGCTATTCTCTCTTAGCTGGGGGGAAACGGTTGCGTCCGATTCTTTGTCTGGCAACCTGTGAACTGATGGGTGGCACGATTGAGATGGCAATGCCAACCGCCTGCGCGTTGGAAATGCTCCACACGATGTCGTTAATTCATGATGATCTGCCCGCCATGGATAATGACGACTACCGTCGGGGTAAACTCACCAATCATAAGGTTTATGGTGAGGATATGGCGATTCTAGCGGGCGATGGTTTGCTGGCTTATTCCTTTGAATATGTTGCCACCCAAACCCAGGGAGTTCCAGCCGAGCGGGTGTTGCGGGTGATTGCTCGTTTAGGTCGGACTCTGAGCGCGGCTGGATTGGTTGGGGGTCAAGTGGTTGATTTGGAATGCGAGGGAAAATCGGATATTCAAGCGGAAACTCTCAATTACATTCACACCCATAAAACCGGAGCGTTGCTGGAAAGCTGTGTTGTCTGTGGTGGAATTTTAGCGGGTGCAACCGATGCAGAGATAGAACGTCTGTCTCGCTATGCACAAAATATTGGTTTAGCGTTCCAAATTATTGATGATATTCTGGACATCACCGCAACTCAGGAGGAATTAGGCAAAACAGCGGGGAAAGACCTGCAAGCCCAGAAAGCCACCTATCCTAGCCTCTGGGGACTAGAGGCTTCTAAAGCTAAAGCTCAAGAGCTGATTGAAGATGCCAAAGGTCAACTAGAACCGTTTGGTGAGCGCTCTCAACCTTTAATTGCTCTGGCTGATTTCATTACCGCACGGACGTATTAGTCATTGGTCATTGGTCATTGGTCATTGGTCATTGGTCATTGGTCTTATTTGACTGCTCAAACATTCGTTGATCAACAACCAATTTGAACTGAAACACGATAACACGATGCAGGATTTTGACAACATCCTAAACAACCAGGTATTACTGGTTGCGCTAATTGCTTGTTTAGTGGCTCAACTCCTTAAGCTACTGGTCGAGTTAACAAAAGATCGAAAATTTAATCTCCGTACCTTAGTGACAACGGGCGGGATGCCTAGCGCTCATTCAGCGCTGGTTACTGCCCTGGCTGCGGGTGTGGGACAAACGATGGGATGGGCGTCTCCTGATTTTGCGATCGCGACGATTTTTGCTGTTATTGTTATGTACGATGCCGCAGGGGTTCGACAAGCCGCAGGTAAGCAAGCTCGTATCCTTAATCAAATTATTGATGAGTTATTTCAAGAAGGCAAACAGTTTAATGAGGATCGTCTAAAGGAATTGCTGGGGCATACCCCCTTTCAAGTGATTGTGGGTTCAATCTTAGGGGTACTTATTTCTTGGTTAGCTGCCCCAGCTTATTGTTTTTAGGGTTGGGATTTGACTGGGAGCCTGGTTTAAGACACAGAGGCTAATGACGCAATTGGGTCAGGAATTGTATCTGATGGTGCTTGAAATTCTCCAGTTTTGACGAATTCTAAGCGTAGCTTTAACCAAGTGATAAAGTTGGGGTTGGTTGAAATAATAGCGGCAGCAGGTTGAGGACATTCCTGTTTAACTTGCGTCATTTCTGGAGCTTCTAAAAATGCGGGTTGTTTGACCAGCCAAAAGTCAATCTCTTTTCCCTTATCTTGGTAGTCTTTGGTTCGTTCTCTGAGAACTTCTTCAAAGGGTTCTTCTTCAAGTAAGAAGCGTTGACTGGCGACTAGGTAGTAATAAGTTTGCATGGTTTTAATTGGGTGATTGGAAACGTTTTGAGTGTGTAGGGGCGGGTTTCACTACTATCATCTCTTTTTGACCCAGATGTAACTAAACCCGCCCCGATCAATTGATAGAGGTTTGACCTTTCACTTCGCTAGTTGGGCATGGTTTTAACGTTAGTAAGGGTGGGTTTTGTTGTTCCATTATCGGTGAGATAGGGTGGGTTTTGTTGTTCC
>CAKZMA010000782.1 GCA_937127375.1 uncultured Coleofasciculus sp.
ACTCATCACTGCTTCTCCACCTCAAACAAGAGTGCGATCGCCCAATCGAGTCATGTTTGGTTTGGCGTTACCTACTGATTCCCAAGCAAGGACGTGACAGGCTCAACCCAACCTACAGCGAAGGGCGATCGCACTAACGATCGCCATTGCTCAATTCTGCACTTTCTTATGGAAGCACTGCGACAAGCACTACTGGAATTGGGAGGAAATATGACTTTTTAGTAAGCCCCCCAAGTTTTCTAGATTGCTCTAACCATCGAGCCAGTTCTTGACCTGCACATTTTGCCGCCTCAAGCACATCCGCCGTTGAGGAGGAAGCAATATCGTTATCGGTGATAAACTTGAAGCAAGACACCAATTGCGATGGTGAGGTCAGCATGAACACAGAGTTCACTCAAATGTTTGAGTTAACCCTCTCGGAAAAACTACAACTGCTGGAAGATTTATGGGACAGCATTGCCCAAATTCCAGAGCAAATTCCTGTGCTTGATTGGCAAAAAGAAGAGCTGGCAAAGAGAAAGGCTTCCTATTTGCAGAATCCTGGCTCAGGTAGTTCATGGGAAGCAGCCAAGGAGCGAATTCGCAACGGACAGTATGGTGCTTAGAAATCTGATCATTCTGCCAGAGGCGGAACGGGATGTAGCCCAAGCTTATGTTTGGTATGAAGAACAAGAATTTGGTTTGGGCGAAGAGTTTCTTCGTTGTGTCGATGCTTGCATTCAGTTTATCCGGCGAAATCCGGAAATGTATCAGGTAATGTATGAAAGCTATCGAAGGGCTGTCGTTCGGCGCTTTCCCTATGTTGTTTTTTATGAACATTCAGACATCACAGTTATAGTTTATGCCGTTTTCCACTGCTCTCAAGACCCGAAGAAATGGCGTAGTCGGTTATCGTAGGAGTAGCTGAGTGCAGCAGAACAAATCCTTAGAGCCGACTGCCGTAAGGTTATCTGTACTCAGTTTGAAATCTAATTTCGCGATCGCATTGTATCCTTAAACTTCATGCGATCGCCCGATCTTGTCGGTCAGGTTGCGGGATGAAACCCAACACTCATCACTGCTTCTCCACCTCAAACAAGAGTGCGATCGCCCAATCGAGTCATGTTTTGTTTCACGTTACAATGGCTGTAAAGGCATGAACACACGCAAATGATCGCCTTATACTACAAATGTAATACGGCACTAGATAAAATTCCTCATGTTTACACGTTTTGAGCAACTACCCAGACGTGCATCAGAGTTAACAACTTGCTTCTACTGCGGCACCTCCCTTCCAGCAACAGCGAAAGAACATATCTTCAATTCATCTTGGGGTGGTTCGCATAAAACGGGTAATTTAATCTGTAATGAGTGCAACAGCAGTTTTTCACGACAGATAGATAAAGCTTTTGCTGTTTATGTACAAGCTGTAATGAACTCATGGATATTCAAGGGAGAGCGTCATAAAGAAGTACCTAGAATCCTCTTAGAGAATGAATACTTCCTAGACCAAGGGGCTAAACTAAAGCTGAAACATCCTCTTGTTGAGGACGAAGTACTACCAGACGGAAGAATCAAATCCAATCTAACTTTTAACTCTAAAAGTCAAGCCAAACGTTGGATAGAAGGAGATGGTATGACTATATGGCTGGGGAGGTCTCCATCAGCCGAAGAACAAGAGACTCTCAGGAAAATTATCATAGAGGCACAGCCAGATGTAACAGATGCAAAACCTCAACTCACTTCAACTCAACTAAATCTTCGAGAACAATATCGTTCTACAGCACATACAATTCTTAAATGTCTTGGATTTTTCTTGCCGGAGTGGGTTCAGGGAGATTCGACTAAGCCAATCCGGGAGTTTGCGCGATATGACCGAGGTGATTGGCGGAGTTTTGCCGTCGAAACTGAGCAGTTATTTTCAATATCAGAGCAAGCTGTAAGCACTTTGGGCTTAGGAGTTCATCACAATTCAGTGGAAATTTATTGGATTTCTTCGACAAAAATGGTAGTCGGAGTATTGTCTATTCTTAACCGCGTTAAGAGGTCGGTTGTTATTACCCAGAATTACTCTGGATCAGATTCGATTTTATATGTTATGGAGGGTACACATGGCTCCAAAAAACAGCCGGATTCAGTATTTGTTGAATTTGATAAAAATCAATTTTCTTTGCCATTCTTGAGCATTCAGTATTTTGCATCTCCTAACAAGATATACCAATATTTCCATGATGAGCTTACAGCTTTAATGGGACTTAGCTACCCAATTGATGCAATTACAGCTCGTTTAATTCAAGGAATTGAGAAGAATAACAGGAAAAAATTGAAGGTTGATCAGGCAATTTTAGAGGAATACTTGAACTTATTTGTAGTCTTTTTTAGAGATTTAGGCAAAATTGCTAGCACTCCCGTAGATCCTAAAAAAGCTCGTTCTAGTCTTCTCAAGTATGGCTTTGCTAACATAGCCAATCAGCATCATGGCAAATCTTATACAGATTCGGATGTTGAATCCCTAATAGCACTTGCATTTAAACAAACCGTAAAAGACTTCCATGCTGGAGTTCTTGGCGCAGGCTAACAAGCGCAGTGCAGCGGATTATTGCTATCTACTGGTGGAGTTGTAGAGTTATATTATTCCCTGCACCAACCGGGGGATGAAGACTTGGATAACGTGCCTTTCAGCTCCATCGCGTCTCAATATGTGGTGGTCGAAGAAAAAGTGGATGGAGCCAATGCTACCATCAGTTTTACTCCTGATGGGCAAATGCTGTTGCAAAGTCAGGGACATTATTTAACTGGAGGAGAGCGAGAAAAACACTTTAACTTGTTCAAACAATGGGCGTACAA
>CAKZMA010000783.1 GCA_937127375.1 uncultured Coleofasciculus sp.
TATTGACCCCGGTAGTCGGACAGTTTAATCGTCTTAAATTCTTGATCGATGACCGCCGTCGCACTAAAATCAGGAGCAGGTTGACCAACTCGCAGACATCCTTCCATAGTATTAGTCTCCTTGAATGCTTTGGTGTATGCGTTCGCTATAGGTTATCAGTTTTAGTCAATCAACACAGATTGTTTACGAACTGTTACGACTATATCATAATCCATAGTCATAACGACTAGGACTTACCCACAGCCTTTGTCAATCCCTTGCGCTGTTTCAACATCAACTTTGGTCTGTAGAGGTAGTTGATGAGTCAGGCAGTTTCGCCAACTTCTAAATGAGCGACTGGCTAAGTTTTTGAAGGAGTATTCTGATTAACCAGGAGCTACAGGCGGGGGAGGCGTTTGCCCAGAGCCACGATATTGTGCTGGACTAGGACAGAATCTCCTAAAATCACAAGCATCGCAGTCACTAGCTCCACCATCTGCATTCCAGTTATTAGGAATATTACCTGTCGCATTTTCATGTAGGGCGCATCCTTCAATCTGGCTGATTACATTGTCAATCTGAGTGACAGCCTGATCAATTGCGGCAGTATCAACGGGAACAATTCTGACAGCTCGTTGCAGTAGAAAATCAGTTGTAAATGTTGGAAGGGATTGACTTTGACCTGATTGCCAAGTGTTTAGTGCATAATAATCAGGACTACCAGAAGCAGGGAAAATATCGGTTATATCTTGGGTGATTTCTCGCTTGAGATCATTTAAATCAGACTGTGATGGCGATAATTCATTGACATAAATCAATATTCCTGCTCTAACAGGGTTAGTATTTGGTTGTTGTGCGCGAAGCCAAGCATAGGTTTGCACTTGCCAAGCTTCATGCTGCCAATAGGCTTTACTGTTTGGGGGTGGTGTTATTGGGGGACGACGTGCCGCTTTGTAATCCACAATTATGTCAAATTGACCGGATAGTCCCGGAATTTGGCTGTTTATCATTTGCACTAACGGATTGTTCTGTTGAGCGGCTAAAGAAACACTGGATATGACATCAACTATACCTGTAAGCTCGAATCTATCCCCACGAGGTTGCTGTCCTGGGGGAGCATTTACGGCGGGCATAGGTCTTGTACTACTCAACTTTTCCTCTACCGCAGTGATTAGAGGAAACAGATGTGGTGCAAGTAATCTTATGGCAGCATCAACACGACGATAAGCAGCATCTCTAGCATTTCTATTTCGTGGAGTCTTGCCAGATGCTCTTAGTCTAGCTTCTACTTGATCTCCTAGTACGCCAAGATCATAATCAACTCTATTAGGTGAAGTTGAAAAACCTCGCCAAGGAGTTTGAGTACAAGGCCAGGGAAAAGAGGGCTGATGTAATTGCCAATACAGAAATGCCTCTTCCATAACACCATGTACAAACTCACCTGTCCAAAGCTGAACAGGGCGAGATGGGGGTAGAGAACTGCGATTATAGTATCGGTATTGCAGTCCACATCTCTGAAAGGAGAGAACATCTCCAGTTAGGCTGTACTGGGGGACTTCAAATGGAAGATCGCGGCTTGGAAGTTGCACGGGGAATTCTCCTAGATAAGAGCAATAGTGTTAGCTGGGGAATTTGGTGTCCAATTTGGAGCAGGTATGAACTGGTAAATACGTCCACCTACTCTTAAATCACCTGTTGCGATTGACGGAACTGGCGATGATTGCCTGAGTTGTGAAGTGAGTCCAACAAGAAACAAAATACGTTGAGGTCTGCTTTTTGCAACAAAGAATAAGCGTCGTATGTCATCAAAAGCTCTGTCGAGAGGTGGGCGTTGTTGTCTTGCTTGTCCTACAGGTGAAAAATTAGCTACCTCATCCTCTGTGAGATGTACGTCAGCTCCTGTATTAGGATAACGAAAGGGTCTTTGGGTATGATGATTGGTTCGGAAATCGCTACCCACATCAACAATTACGAGAGGAAATTCTAATCCTTTAGCCTGGTGAATAGTCATAATAGGAAAAACTGCTCTAGGTACATAGGGCATGATTTCTTCATCTACCTCTACCTCCCCTTCAGCAATTGGCTCAAAAACTTCACGAATTGCATCTTTTACAGAATTATCGTCATAGGTTGTACCTGATAAAATCGCAGAGCGATAATTAGATACTTGACTCGCTTCTGCAATCGTGCGTGCAAGTGTTTCTAAATACACCTGACCTTCAGGGCTTATTTGAAAAATCGGAAACCAGGCAACGACAGTAAATAATAATTCCAATAAAGGCCATTCACTAGGCCAGTTATTCATGTTGGGTGCATTTCGGTTCGCCCAGTTATTGATAAATTGTTGAATGCTGTTAGCGTTAGGTAGGTTGGGGTGCGGATTAGATTGAGCAAACTGTATTCCAGCATTTCGCCAAGCATTAAGGGTATTTATAGTTGTTTGCCTTATACGGGGAATCGAGTTTTGAATTGTGGCGTTCGGGTCAATGCACTCTAGCATGATACCCAAGCACTGCATTACTTCTGGAATTATTGCTAAATCACGTCCACGAGGATTAAAAACGTCAACTCCATAATCATCCATCAGCCTCTGGCGGATTAAAGAGGGTAAGCGAGGTTGACCATCAGGTTTTGTCTCTTGTACTTTCCCAGCTAACAAAACTGCATCACCGAAGTCACCATTAGGATTACGTTGAATAAAAAATTGTGTTCCATCAGCAACAGCTATAGTGCGTCCACTACCCTGAAATATGTCATGGAGAAATGTGCATATATCGTCTGCAAGATTTTGAATATTCGTGCGAAACATTCCCAAAATCGGTATGTTTTGATTTTGGGCAGTAGCCCAGTTAGCAGAAGCTATACAAGCTTGTTTATTAGGTACTCGTGCTGGCTGAAAAGTTGATTCAGAACTAATAAAATGATTAAAAAACTCAACAATACGTTCGCTAGAACGGTAATTTTCAACTAAATTAACTGCGTATGGAGTCCAGTTAACTCCAAGAGCAGCTTGTAACCGATTTGCAAAGTTAGCAAAAATTTCAACTGTGGCTCCGCGAAAGCGATAAATGGATTGATCGTCATCACCTACTACAGTAAGTGCAGCGTTAGAGTTTTGACATAAGCGGTAGTAGACTTGCTCTTGAAGGTAGTTAGTATCCTGGAATTCATCTACTAGCAAGGCTTGAAGTTGTTGTGTCGTTGTTTGCAATCGTCCTGATTGCAGACGATCAAGTATCTCTTGCTCAAGTAGAGCAAAGTCCATGAGCTGATGAGTTATGAGATAGTTATGATAGTCGTTGATAATATCTGCAAGTATTTGATGCCCCTGACCCTGAGTTAAGTAAGCATTAAGGTCTACACCATCATGTAAAACGCGATCGGCGAATGAGTGGCAGACTTTGAGTTTGCGGCTAAAAGAACGAACACCAGGAAACTGCCTATTGAAGGTACCCAAATGTTCTTGCAGCACGGGACTATTGTGCCGTCCGTGTTGAAACATTACATTTTTTCGTAGCAAACCCCTAGCCATAAAACCCTCGATTACCGTTGGTGTAATCTCACCAGGTTGGCGATCATTGGCGATAATCTCTTCAGCTAAAGCATCTAGTGTTCCAGTCTGAACCTGATTAATATCAACGTTTTGGAGCCATTGAACTGTTTGCTGATCGCCATTTGCTTGAGCCTGCGTTAGTGCCTGTTGTTGCGTCGCAACTCCCCAGGATAGTATGCGCGATCGCAACTCAGATGCTGCTTTTTTCGTAAAAGTAGTCGCTATGATACTGTTCGGAGGATAATCATCAACAAAAATATGCCTTAGCACCCGCAGAGCCAATACAGTAGTCTTGCCAGTTCCAGGTCCGGCGACAATAAATACTGGTGGTTGTGGTGGTGCAGATATTGCATCATTCTGTTGGGGATTTAACCAATTTTGTGCAAATCTTTGTACAGCAGATTGTACGCATTCTCGAAATTCGTCGTAAGTTAACGGTGGCATTCCTTCAAAGCTTCTCTAATATAAGTTGATTGGGGTTAGGTTCAAAACTTGATAGAAAATTAGGTTAGCAAGGCGACTCCATGTTAGTGAATGTCATACTGTCGCCACTATTTAGCTGCCGTCAATTTTTCTCTTACCCATATTTGAACGGGCAAGCTTACGATGCTCTAGCAACTCATCTAGGAGCTGAGTTTGCTTGTCAGGGTTCTCCCAATCATTAATAAATCGTTTCAGAGCGATGCTGACCATATCCTGCACAGTAGGTGCAGCACTCTGATATTGGCTTTCCAGTGAAAGCCTAATCTGGCGCAGCGCTTCGTAGAGTTCTCCCGGTACACGAACAGTTGAAGACAAGGTCTGATTGCCTGAAGGGGTCTCACGCATTTTATTCCCCTTGACAGAAAGGTAGCAACCATGTATGCATGGTTACAAGGTAAGGGAAAAGAGTTGCTCCCCTCTCAAAGGAATCAATAATGGAACTTGTACTCCGGGCTGTGCCTATTCATCGGGGTTCGCAGGATGAACATCAAAGCTATGTTGCTAGTCTGTTTTTTGGCGATATCGCTCGACTGCTTGATGACGGTCATCTTTATGTTCCCCATCAGCCAGATTTACCAGACTTCGCCCAGCGCAAACCCAACGCTACACGAGTTAAAGCGATCGCACGTTATATTCTGGAGACTTACCAGGATGGTACGACGTTTTTCCCGCCGATTTGCGTCAACGTTCAACCACCGCCAACCTACAGAGACGGCAGTATTTTTCTCCCGTATCACTCGGTTACTCTGCGCCTAACAGACGGTCAGCATAGATGTTTTGGTATCCGTCAGGCGCTAAAAGATATCCAGACAGAACAACCCCAAAATCTACCAATCCTTTCCCAACTCGAAGTTGGAGTCCTCTTATATGCTGGGCTGTCATTGGAGGAAGAACGTCAAGCCTTCCGCGACCAAAACCTTTTAGTCCAAAGACCAAGCGTTTCACTCGCTCACTATTTTGACAAGCGATCGCCTACCGTTTTAATTGCCAAAGCGTTAATCAAGCGAGTTCCCCAGTTCCGCAACAATGTGGAGATGGTTGAGAATGGTTTGGGTAAACACAATCCCAAGTTAATGACCCTTTCTACGTTAGTAATAGCTACTCGAAATACTTTTCCCAATCTGAAGTCTAAGCAGGATTTGGAGCCTAAAATTGATTGGCTGGCAACATTTTGGGCAGCAGTCGCAAGCGTTCTGCCTAACGATCCCTGGAGACTTACCAGCAAAGAGGAGCGCTGTTTGCAAAGACAGGAGTCATTTTCCGTAACAGCCATTATGTTCCAGGCTTTGGGAATGTTAGCTCGTGACTTCTACTTAGAGGGTGTGCCAGAGGAAGAGTTTGTTAAATGGTTGGCTAGACTACGGGAGATAGATTGGCAGCGTTCTAACGAGTTATGGCGTGAGCGAGGAGTCATTCAAATTGGCGCGACTGGAGAACCGATTATTTCCAATACGAAGACAACAGTAGATGCCTGCCATAAAGTATTGCGTGAGTTTGTCGGTATTGCGCCTGTGAGCGGTGTTATATGAGCAGACAGTTGATTTTGAGTAAAAATAGGTGGATTGGTTTACTTCTGTGGAACAGCAAGTCTTATGATAGAACAGGTGTCGAGTTGTTCTGTGCGAGTTGAATCGCCCTATTTACCTTCTAAGAGTTCGAGATCGGCAGGTCGTTAATGCCATCCTGACAGCAAGAACTATGACCCAATCGTTCCCCACTTCTAATCCTGAAGCATCAGCTTCGCCAAAAGAGCAACAAACCACACAATCCCACAGGATGACAGATAGTGAGACTCGTTACCAACGCTTGATGGAACTGGTCGAGGCTGAAGATGCCTCTAATGGGGAAGTTGGTTGTGGTCGGGATTGGGGAGAGCAGTTTCCCGTCTATTTAAGAACCTGTGGCATCAATATCTCCGATGACAAGCTGAGAACCCTGCTGAGAGAACATCTAGGTAATGTGTTAATGGAGCGAGACTTTGACTCGATTATGACTCAGGTAAGCCGCTTTATCGAATCGGTGGTAGTGCAGGTACACAGTCAATCCGAGTCTCCCAAACCCTCACCCCCACAAACAGAGCAAGTTACCGAACATATTCCAACAGCAGAACTCAGACAGTCTTTTCAATCCGAGTTGGGCGAGTTTTGTAATGATGCCGATATCGAGCAAATCGTTCAGTTCACCCATCAAGTCATTCACAAGGCAGTGCTTCACCCTCGATACACCTTCTCTGAACCCATCTGGGTGCTGAAGGGTGATGAGAAAATCTATATTGCTCAAGCTAAGAGAGTACAAGAGGCGATCGCTAAAGTTAGAGAGCAAAACCCTGAAGAAACTGGCGAACTGAAAGTCGTGAAAGTTGGAGGACTTTTGTCACCCGATCAGGTAATTTCCTTGGAACCAACAGAGATATGAAATTTTAGGTAAAAGCTTACCCTAAACTTTCCTGTAAAGCATTCCGATTCCCAAATCGTTGCTGGTCATAACGAGCATCCCACCAAAGCCAATTGGTAGAATCAGCCCAAACATTATGCTTCCTCAAGACTTCCAGGCGAGTTAATGCCAAACCTCCCAAAACAAATTCGGGTCGGCTCCAGGCTAGTAATTCATCCAATTCCTGAGGGGATAAACCAAACTTTAGACCAGTTGGCATGGTAGTATTAGCTTTCAGTAAACCTCCCAGAGCAATGTATTGATAACCAATATTTCGGTAAGCACTGGTCAGAGAAGCAAGAAAACTTCTGGGTGAATCGTAATGGGGTAGAAAAGAGTCCAACTGAGGTACTGGCTGTTGACGCCAATTGTAGAGTACCGCTCCGACCTGAACAACCCCAATCAAAGCATAAGTTCTTGGCTGACGCCAGTATTCTTCCCAACTGAGTCTGGCGAGATACAAAGACAGTAGTGGCTCTCCAATAACATCAGGAGCAAAAACGTAATCAGGACTGAAATTGTCGCAGCGAGCTAAATAGTTTTTTATTGTCTGGCGCAACTGTAGCTCATCTGCTAAGCGTAATTCACGCACCCATCGATTATGGATAAACTCACAATGAAGTTGACAGTACCAGGGATTACCCTGCTTTTCAAAAACACTGCTGTCAATGAAAAAGGGTTTGTTCAGTTCACGAATCCTCATCAGGAGTTTATTGTAACAGGAGACAGGAGCGAGTATGCCAAAGTCTCCTTCTACATTTTCTAATTTCTTCAATAGACCTGCCCAGTCTAGAGAGAAAACAGGTAAAAATTGTCTGTTCACTTTTAACTTTTGTTCAAGTAATAATTGTTTTGCTGCTAATATTATAACAATTTTACTTAAAAAAGGATAAATTTAAGTTCAGTCTTTGAATAACCTCTTAAACCTTTTATAGAAAACAAATGTATTATGAAATCCTCGTCTACGATTGCGATCGTTGCCTCTAAAAATTACAACGTCAATGCCCAGGTCTTGGCAGATTTGACAATCGCATGATTTCCAAGGCTTATCTGTTAAAAGTTCCCTGTACATCTTTTCATGTTTGCTCAAGCGTCTAGCTTTAGCTTCAGGGTTTACCTGACCGTCACGGGGCAATTCTAACAACTCGTCATAAGCTAACAGTATGTCTAGAGTTTCCTCTAAAGTCAGCTTTCCTGAATCAAATTCCCGCATGGCTTTGAGTGAGTTTTCCTCAAGCCGCTTCAGAGTTTCTCGATCAGATATCCCAGCTTCTAGCACACGCTTAACTCGCAAGCCTGATCGTTCTACTGGGGGAATACGGACAGCCGCATATTGTTTGCCAGAGATAGTATGGTAATTGGCGGCTGAATCTAGCCAAGCACTCCGCAAAGCACTGGCTGAATCAAAGCTAGTCACACCTAAATGACGGAAAGCTGGAGTCGCATTAATTCGTCCAACGCCAAACAAATGCATCCGTGTATTCGGAGTTAAGTACGGGGAAATGGCTTCAAGAATTTCGATAATTTTGTGGCTGGGTGTTCTGGCAAGTCCTCCTAATGCAACGTAATCATATCCCATGCCAATGATGTCTTTAACAGCTTTAGAGTATGAGTCTGGATTCCACCCTTGAGCTACACCAATAGGCGTAAAATGATAGTTTCCAGCTCTATGCTTCTGGATAAACTCCTCAGCATTCTTGAGGGTCAAATTATAGCGCTTTTCTTTCACTCCCGATTGAGCAAATGGTCCCACAATCAGGTGGTCAATGCTGACTCCATAATTGAAACCCAGTTGCTCATAGTAGTCCAGTATTTCGTCAGTCGTGTAAGGAGGTTCCGACTCTTTAATATAGCCAAATGCGCCACAGTCTCCCATTATTTTGCCCGAAAAGCGGACAAAATCGTGAATTCCATTTCTTTGTATAAATTCTTTTTTTTTCTTGCTTTTATCCACGACAACCTTGGATACTAATACTCCATCATAGTTTGGTAAGTTGTAAATCTGGTGAGAGTATATATCATCTAAATACGCATCTCGATAAGCCGTGAAAGTATCGGTTTGGAAATTATATCCTGGATCAACTCGATCATCCCATTCTGGGATAAAATATTGCATCCCTAAATGCCAATTCGGAGCCTGGGGAAGGTCAGGAATAGGAAAAAAGTCAGTTTTTTCAGACAGCCTTTTTTTTCGGGTGTTAACTGACTTAACGGAATAACGTATTTTGGGCAATTCTAGAGGCAGTTCTAGTTGAACGGGTTCCCGTTCCATAACCTGCCTAAAGACTTCTGGCTCCTGGTAAACTTTTTGTAAGAGCTGGGTCTCCTGGGATACCCACTGGGCAAACCGCTTGAAGAGAAATCCTTTTAAACCGACCAATCCATAGCGATACCGTTTGGCTTCTACGTTAGACAGAGTAAAAACAAGCGTCTTGGCTGCCAACTCGCGGATGTATTTGGCACTGGTTTTTGATGCTAAAAATACAAGAGTATGGGTAGACGAGATTTCAACCGGAAGAGAGAGCGATCGCAAATAGTTCTTCCCTAGTAATAAAAATACCAAGTCGTAATCCGCGATCGCACGTTCAAAGGCTTGGTGTATTCCCAAAACAGCAGCCCACTCATCCACCTTATCGCCTTTCATCCGATTGAAGGTGACTTGGTATGGCACGATAGTTCTGTCTTCAGGGATTAATCCATAACCCGCAGAAAGAATCACCACATCTACTGCTTCCCGCCCCAGAGACTGGCGCAGTAACCCTACCCCCTCCATTGCTCTGAGGTGCTGTTGCCCTGTGTACATCTGATTCGCAGGACAAGCGAATTCGGCTAACTCCGCCTCTCGTTGCGGGAGTCGGGCATTATCCTTAAAATCCTCTAATGTCAACTGATTTTCAGATTTAAATCGCTTTTGTCCAGTACAAGAGGTAACGACTAAGACATGGGGCTGGCACATTGAATTTCTTGATCATACAGATATCGAGCATACTCCCAAAACACCCGAATCAGCCAGTACCATTTCGCGATCGCTCATTGACAGCAGGAGCCGTAACCCAACTAGCAAAGATGAGGGGATT
>CAKZMA010000784.1 GCA_937127375.1 uncultured Coleofasciculus sp.
CTCTCCCAGCAGTAGCGATCGCTTAACCTTAGAACTCAAATTTACCGCCAAGCCTCGTTCGATTTAAGTTTCGAGCTTTTCCGAAAGTCGGGGCGATTCCTGACTCAATTCACCAGACATTAACTCTCGAAACTGATGTAAAACCCGATCCAAACCCACAGAACGTGAGGCTTTGAACAGTAAGCGATCGCCTGGTTGCACAAATTCGGTTAAATGCTGCACCAAGGCGTCATCCTGGGCAAAACCTTTGCTGGGTAACGTGGAGAGTCCCCTAGTAATGGCGTCGGCTTCTCTATCCTTAAGAGTAATCAATACGGCATCTAATTGAAGTTGCTGGGCTTTCTGTCCAACTTGCTGGTGCAGTTGTTCCGAATGGTCTCCTAATTCCTTCATTGAACCTAAAATAGCAATGTGTCGCTTACCCGGCGTCTGGGCGAGGAGGTGTAACGCCGCGATCATGGCTTCAAATCCAGCATTATAGGTTTCATCGAGAATCACGATATCATTAGGTAACTCATAGCGTTGCGATCGCCCCCCAGACATCTGAACCGATAATCCTCTCCTCAAGGGTGTCCAATCAATCTGGAGATGTTTCGCTACGGCTAGGGCGGCTAAATAGTTGAGGGCATTATGTTCCCCCGGTAAGGGTAATGGAAACGTCATACCGTTTACCGCTAGCCTAAACAGGTCAATGAGTGTCCCCTGGACATCACCACCATTTAAGCCAAACGTCAACGTTTCCTCTTGCCAAACCGTAGCCGCCGTATCCATTAAGCGTTGGTTATCATGATTGAGAATCGCCAAGCTTGTGTCCGGCATCTGCGCCAATAACTCACACTTCGCTTTAGCGATCGCATCCTCCGATCCTAAAAGTCCAATATGCGCCGTTCCCACATTCGTAATCACGCCAATCGTCGGACGGGCAATTTGGGTCAATAGGGCAATTTGCCCAGAACCCCGCATCGCCATTTCAATCACGGCATAATCATGGTTGGAGTCTAATTCCAGCAATGTTTTCGGCACACCAATTTCATTATTGTAATTTGCCTGGGTTTTCAGGACATTGCCTTGAGTAGACAAAACCGCCGCGATTAATTCCTTCGTCGTCGTTTTTCCAGCAGAACCCGTAACCGCAATCACCGGAATATCAAACTGATCGCGCCACCATCGAGCAAGTTGCTGATATGCCTGTAGAGTATCATCGACTTGAAGCTGGGGTATATCCTGAAGATGGCGACCTTGGTCACGGTTGGTAATCACCGCGATCGCCCCTTTCTTAATCGCTACCTCAGCGTAGTCATGTCCATCAAAGGTTTCCCCCCGCAGTGCCAAAAAGATTTGACCGGGTTCCAGGTTACGGGTATCGGTAGTTATACCACAGACCCCATTAACCGTCATCGGCACAGACAGATTAACCGGAGTAGCCGCGAGGACTTCGATGAATTGGGTTAACGAAAGCTGACAAGGCATAATTCCAGGGTGGTGAATACGTTTTAGCCAGTAGCGGTAGTGGGAGTAGGAGATCCACACTCATCCTCTACGCCATTTCCGACTGTTGCAACAAGTTGGGGATCTAAATCGCGTTTTATTCTATATTCACCGAATCTTCACACTTTTGCGGCATAATTTTACAGTATGATCCATACTTAGTTTAGTATGCTTGTATATAGAGATAATATAGTTTATTAGATTTAAGCAACTCTTGACCAAGCTCGTTTAGGCAGGGTAATTCATAAAATGGATCAGGGTTTTCGGTTGTTGAGATACAGGGCAAGTCAAATTTGAGCTTAGATCTGCCAAATTCCATTCAAATCAACCAGCCCACGGCGTTTGCGCGTAGGGGGGTCAACTGAAGTGAATACTAGTAATTGGACAGACTCTGACATCAGACAAACTAGCTCACAAGAGCAGCAACTGTACGACCATCTCCTGTATTGCGTACAGGTAGAATCGCCGACGCAGACGATTGAACGCTTCAAACAGCTATTCATGGACGGCTCTCGATATCCAGAGCCAGACATCTGGATGGTCTTAGAAAAGCTGGCAATGGATAAGCAGGCGGAGCAAGAGTTCAAGTTTATCCTGAATCGTTGCTGTCACATTCTGATTAATAGCTGGCAAATACAACCGCAACACCAAAGCGCCATCCCTGAATTGGTCGCATTACTGGATAATATTCCACCCGCAACCGGGGTTTACTCTCGCGGTTCTAGGCGTCTGCGACATCTGCTACAGCTTTTCAAAGAAACCGACCAATATCTTACCCTACATCGCTTATCTCAGGTGGTCGGTGAAACATCCACCAGTTCTAAAGAAGTCGGACCTCTAATTCAGCGATACCCCTATCTGTACGAACACTGTTTGCTGAGTGAAGACAGCAGTTATGAACATCAACAAACCGTCCGGCAAATTCAATCCCGGCTTCAGCGGCGCTTTGAGCTAGATTTGTCACAGTACGTTACTTATCAGGTGCGATGCGCTCAAATGAAACGTCGGGACTCGAAAGAAACCTCAACCAAAATTATCCAACCTGTCAAAAATCCCACCCTTTTAACGGATCATGAGTTGGGAACTGCCCTGAAACAGTTTGTTGGCAAAGTCCAAGGTTCTCATACTTGCCGGGATTTGGCTCAAAGTTTTCTAACTCATAGCAGCCATACTCCTTGCTACAAAGACTTTAAGGACGATTTGTATGAGTATCTGACAGCTTCCATTAATCCAGCCTACGGAAAACGGCAGTTTAATAGTCGGTTGCATGAGCATCTGAAAAATACCTTACCTCAAAGTGATAATCAGAAGCCCAGCGAATTTCTGATTTTGCGAACCTGTAGCCAGTTATTAAATTTTCTGGTTGTTGAGAGTTCTCAGCGCCCTAAACATTTTGTGTTTGTCGATCTGATCACGAATTTAGGCGGAACGGTTACGACAATGTTGCTACTCAAGATTGTACTGCTGTGTCGTAAAGTTAAACCCTATTTGGAAAAACGATTTTCCATTTTGTTTAATCATTACGAGTCTTCCACGAGAGACGGTGTACCCTGGTTAATTAAGTCTCTGGAAAACTTGAATGTGGCTTTTAGTATTCATTTTGGTAGAGCTGACCTTTCCTGTCTGAGTCAAATTATGTAAATTGGTCATTAGTCATTGGTCATTCGTCATACTCGCTCCCTTGAGAAGCCAGCTAAGTCATTCGTTATTCGTTAATTCAAAATTCAAAACCAGGTTCCCTTGAGCGAAGCGAAGGGTTAAGTTGGGCGGGTTTAGTCACATCTGGGTGCAAAGGAAACGATAGTAGTGAAACCCGCCCCTACACACTCAACACTCAATTATCCGGCTATTGTAAAGGCTCATTGCCTTTTCGACTCCTTCCTTTAGCGAGAGTTCTATGGCGTCAACGGCGAGTGGAATGACTTCGGCAATGATCTTAGATTCTTCCGGAGAGAATTTGCCTAAAACGTGACCGACGGTGTTCTTGTCTGGGTCAGACTTGCCAATTCCAATGCGTAGGCGGGGGAAATTTTGTGTTCCCAGATGAGCGATCGCGGATTTCATGCCGTTGTGTCCTCCCGCAGAACCTGACAGGCGTAGACGTAGCCGCCCCACGGGTAAATCAAGTTCGTCGTAGACAATTAAAACGGATTCTGGGGGCATTTTATACCAATCTATCGCGGCACGAATCGCTTGCCCAGAACGATTCATGTAGGTTAGGGGTTTGAGTAAACGTAGTTTGTCACCCGTTAAGCCACGTCCTTCTGCCAACAACGCTTGGAAGCGACGATTTTCGCTCCAAGAGATTTGCACCCGACGGGCTAGCTCATCGACGACTTCAAAACCAATGTTATGACGGGTTTTGTCATATTTGGGTTCGGGATTACCCAAACCTACAATTAGTTGAGGAATCACTAAACTGTCATTCGTCATTTGTCATTTGTTAGGGAACAGGGAACAGGGAACAGGGAACAGCTTATAATCTTATGTCATTGGTGAGTAGGGGAATTCTCCCTTGTCCTCCCCAGCTCCCAGACGTGCCATGGCACGTCTCTACACTGCTCCCCCAGCTCCCCTGCTCTCCATCTCACTACTTCACTCAGGCAGGAGGAGACTGAAATAGGGATTCTAGGTAGACACGAGCGCAAGCCCGATAGGTCTGGGAGGCTTCGGGTGTCTTACCACTCCCATTTTGGAGCAAAAACAGCGATAGCGCTGCGGCAAAAACCCGATCTTGATCCCAAGTGGGATGGGTTTCTAAGTAGCGCTTGAGGGACTCGTGTAGGTCTTCAGGGATTTCTGCCAAAATGCTGACGGTTGCGTTCATAATTACCTCTCTATCGAATAGCGTGTTGGGACAAAAGCCACCTTGCTCGCTCTCTACATGTCTGTGGAAATCGGCTACTGTAGCTAAAACCTAGCGGCAAATAGACTTAGACACAGCACCCACTGCTCTTGTTGCTTTGAGATGTCTCAAGTTTTTTTATGGGTAGGTCGCACTATTCTCAACTGAGATGGGGTGGGGTTGTCAATGATACGAAATATTACAAGGTCACTCAAATCGCCAAAATGCTAACGATAGAATCAGCCTTTGAACCCGATTTTCGTTACACAAGTTTACACAAATTCAGTCTAGTATCACCTCCATATCCTTGATGGGGAAAATCCCCAACATGAGGGGATAGGCTCGATCCCGCCGTTCATCCCTGTGGAAAACCTGATGTAATTTGTGGAAAACTTGGAAATTTCATGTGGAAACACTGGGGAATCTAGTGGGGAAAACTAGGTGAAAAGATAAGAATTGCAAATTGTTTGATCGGGGACGGATCAATACACGGATCAATACTACTCAGATCAGCTTTAGGGCGTCGATCCAGTCCCCACCCACAGCATCATTTGGTAGAGACGCGCCATGGCGCGTCTCTACTTGCGGCTGGCTGCACAACTCCCAAACCCTTAGCTATCAAGATTTTGAGTGGCATTGATATTTGCTCCTGTTCAAGGAAAAAGGGTTAAACCCTTTGAAACCCTTGCACCGCTATCAGGGAAAATGTACTATGGCTCCCCCAGCTCCCCCCGCTCCCCTCTGGAATTTCCAGGGGTCAAGCCACAGAGTCAATGTTGAGGGAATGACCCAAAACCCGAAAAACTTGGCGTTGCTCAAATAACTCCACTAAGTCGCCGTTAATTTTATTTTTGGTGGCTTCTTGGCGAAGGATTTTCAGTGCTGTTTCCAGGGGTAGCCGCCGCTTGTAGGGACGATCGCTGGCGGTGAGAGCGTCATAGATATCGGCAACGGTGAGCATTTGGGTTTGGATGGGAATTTCATCTTGCTTTAAGCCTCTGGGGTAGCCACTGCCATCTAGTTTCTCGTGATGCCCAAACGCGATTATTGGAACATTTTTGAGGTGCTTTGTCCAGGGAATGCGTTGGAGAAAATGGTACGTGTGGGTAACATGCGATTCAATGCCCAGACGCTCTTCAGGGGTTAAATTTCCTTTTGGCACAAGCAATTGAACCATCTCTGCCTTGGTAATCAGGGGTTTGAGTTGACCATCTACATCTCGATAGGTGTATTGGGACAGGGCGGTCAGTTGAGTTAATGTTTCCTCTGTAAATGCCTGAAAATCGCGAGTCAGCAGTACTTCTGGCTCATTGAGTTGTTGCACAAATTCCCGATAATGCTTGATTGTTTGAATGGCTTGAGCCAGTTGGGTATCAAGCTGTTCCAGTTTTTGGCAGTGAGAACAGCTCGAAGTTGAGGTGTTATTGTCATGGCGATGGTCAGGATGTTCGAGTAAATACTTGAACTTGTTGTGAGCGCATTCCATTTCTAGAGTGCGCTGCGCTAGGGCAAAGCGATGGAGAATCACCTCTAGCTGTGAGGGATAGAGTTTCTTGCGCTTGCCCAAAATGGCTTCTGGGACACCCACTTTGCCAAAGTCATGTAATAATGCCGCATAGCGAAGTTCTCGGATTTGGCGATCGTTCAAATACACGGAACTCAGAGAACCCTTGGTGATTGCCGATGTTTCTTCACAGAGTCGCACAGTGAGTTCTGCCACCCGTTCCGAGTGACCAGAGGTTGTCGGGTCGCGTGTCTCAATAATTTGCACAGAGGCTCTGACAAAGCCCTCAAACAGATTTTCGATGCTTTCTTGGAGATGATGACGTTCAATGGAAATCGCCGCCTGAGACGCCAGCGATCGCACAATCCGCTCTTCCCATTCTGAATAGGGCTGGGTCACGTCCACAGCGTTTTTGGGTGTGAGCGTGACATCAGGGCGGCGCTTGCGATTAATCAGTTGTAATACGCCAATAATTTCCCCGTCAGGTTTTTGCATCGGCAAAACTAATACCGAACAAGTCCGATAGGGCATATTCGTGTCAAAACTGCGGTCAAGGGCGTAAGGCACATTGGCGGGCAATTTATAGGCATCTGCCAACTTTAAATTTTCACCCGTTAGCGCGACGTACCCCGCCAAACTTTTACGGTTGAGAGGCATTACGAACTCATTGAATGGCTTGTTGGGTAGCGAGTCATTCTGAGCCACCTTAAATAACAATTTCGGCTCCGCCTGAGTGTGATCGATCAGATACAGACTACCTGCATCACTAAACGTAATTTCCCTGCTTTTGGATAAAATTAGTCGGAGTAATTCCTCCAAATCATTACTACTCGAAAGGGCTGTACCAATTGCCAGTAACTGCTCTATCAGTTCTACCCTCTCAGAGGATTCTTGTAAAAACTCTTGATTCTCAAGGTTTGAGATATGGATTGGCGCTACTTTCATAAGTTTTTCCACAGATATAAAGGATCACATTTTAAGGACTTTTCGGGATTTCAATTCTTTGACACGCAAAGCATTGGATCACTCCTTTGATAGGGATAGATTCTTCTCTATTCAAATATTAAATTGAATGAAAGTATCAAAGATCTAGTATACCCACTAAATTTACCAAAGGAATCCGCCAAATATTGTATTTTTTTGATAAAGCGCCGCTTTGTTTTTCTCTGAATAAAGAAAAATTTACCTTGTTTCTGTATAGTGTCATTGGAGAATGGCATTATTTTTTAGGCGTATTTTAAATTAATTGATAAAAGATTTTGTCAAGTTAAATCTGATTCTATTTTTAATTCTTTAGGCAACGATTAAACCTCAAATAATTAACCAGACAATAAACATAATGGATAAATATTATTATCTATTAAATGCTTATGTCGCTAACCTCCATAGCTAGGCTATGGGCGGGGTAGTTGATGGCTCCGCATACTCAGTCATCGGCATCAATAAAATGCCGATTAATACCCTTATTCAATGGTTCTGGCAAAAACTCCGGACATTTAGGCAAAATTGTTAACCACCCTTGAGATTAAGTCCGGTTGAATACTTACACTTTGGTGGAAACAAGGCAGAAGGCAGAAGGAAATAATTACTGTTTAGGCGGACATGATATGGACAATCAACCCAAAATAAAATCCCCTGGTCAGTGGTTAAACTGCCAGGGGTATCAAACTCCCAATGTATTTTTCGGTCTCAATCTAGAGCCTACTGGTTTCACCGACTAAATGAGATCCGTAAATTCTGGGATCTTTGTCCAAGTCCAGTTTGATAATTCCTTAATTTCCCGGATTCTGTTGGTTTCCCAAAATCGTTATCGTATAAAGGCAACGAAAAAATGCAAGCTCTCAGTTGTAGATGGCAATCCCTGGTGGTATTCTCCGACTGCCAGGGGTTTTCTTTATCGCTTCCGCCTAAAGGTTATGACGTTCTTGATGGCTTAAATGAACACGTATAGCGCTACGCGCTAGGCAATAGGCAATAGGCAATGGGCAATAGTATTGTTCTCCCCCTGCTCCCCCCGCTCCCCCCGCTCCCCCTGCTCCCCCTGCTCCCCCCGCTCCCCCTGCTTCCCCCGATCCCCCTGCTTCTCTTAACCAATATTTCTACCCTCTGCCCTACAGCCTTCTATTTCAGCATTGCGGTTAAACCTTACGTTTAGTCCGTTGACGGTGTGCCGCTTGGCGTAGTTTAAGGCGGTAAGGATCAGCATCTTTGCGCCAGATGACACGATGTCCTTGGAGTTGGGCGCAATGGTCAATTAGGCATTGTTGCCAGCCTTGGCGCGTACCGATAGTTTGGGTATTATCCAGCAGTCCCCAGTCTTCTTCCTGACGAGTGAGTTTGGCAAATTTTTCGTACAGGGGATAATCTGGAGTGACGAAGGTTTCTTTACGGTGTAAGACAGGGGGATTTCTGGAGGCATCGTAATGGCGATAGGTAACCTGTAAATCCTGCAAGTCAATGTTCATGCTTGTGTGTAGTTCTGGATGGGGTTCAGTGTCGAAATTGGGATAGAACAGGTAGGATATTTTAGGTTGATTAATATGAAACTTGACTAAGGTTGCCCCTTCTAAGCGACCAACAGTCCGGCTGGCGCATCCTTCGTAGAGTCGGAGTGGCGCTTCGAGGGCTTCGAGTGCCGAAACGTGGACGTAGAGGGCGCTGGGGAGAAGTTTTCCCACTGGAGAGCGCTTGCAGCAATTGGCAATTAAGCCGGGATTGCCCACACTCAAGAGGATTAAGTCAGCCGCAGCACAGGCTTGTTGATAGTTACCAAAGAAGGCTCTAATATCATTTTGGACTAAGGGATCTAATTGACCAAACTTAGGGCGACCATTGAATTTAGCCAAGGCGAGATAGACGAGGAAATCATGGCGACGTTTATCTGCGATCGCATCCCATTCGTTTTGCTCAGTCACTTGTAAAATAACCTTAAACGCACGGCGTAGGGTGCCGAATTCTTCCAGAATTTCTTCGGTATTGGCGATTTCCAGGGGACTGGGAAGGCGTCCCCGTTCGGTGACAAATGCCATCAGAGGGGCAAGCATATCTTTATAGCTCTCGAACCGCTTCACGCTAATGCGGATTCTGGGGGTAATGGTACGAGAACGGAAGCGGGATGCCCGGAAGCTTTCGGCTTGAGTGGAATCTCGGAATATAAAATAGATGCCCAAGTCAACGGGAATAGCATCAACCCCTAATACTTGGTCAATGTAGGCTTTGAGTTCTTCTTGTTCGTAGTATTTCTGAAACGTATTCCGGCGGGTGACAATACCATCACCATAAGCAATTTGTCCAGAACTACGGTCATCAATTAAAACTTGGGCAGAGACAATCAGCACCTTTTGGGTGAGTTCCCAGGCTTTTAGTAAGGCTTGGCGACGTTCTCCTGGCTTTTCAATCACGTTGATGACGTAGCCTAGGTTAACGATATCAGCGGGGACGAGGGAATTGCCGCCATGGTAGTAGGGGTCCCAACCAGCACAGGTATAATCTTGCTTACGCAGACGGTTGATGTCACTACCACGACCACAGCCGTAGTCAAAAAAGGAAGTATCTTTAGTCAGAATTGCACTTTCTAGGGCTAGTCGCACAGGTTTGGACAAGTTAGTGCGGACTATTGCAGCCCTGTGACGCTCGATTTCAGTACCGTCTGGGATAGGAGCAACCATAGCTGAGTCAGCGAGCTTTTTGA
>CAKZMA010000785.1 GCA_937127375.1 uncultured Coleofasciculus sp.
AAACTTAACCATTATTTTGGCACAGGACAACTGCAAAAGCAGGTGTTATTCGATATCAATTTAGAGATTTTTGCTGGCGAAATTGTGATTATGACGGGACCTTCGGGGTCGGGGAAAACTACGCTATTGACCTTGTTAGGCGGTTTGCGATCGGCTCAGTCAGGCAGTTTAAATGTGTTAGGGCAGGAACTTTGTCAAGCTAGCCAGAATATTTTGGTACAGGCAAGACGACACAATGGTTATATTTTCCAAGCACACAATTTACATGGCAGCTTAACGGCGCTGGAAAACGTGCAAATGGGGTTAGAAGTTCATGGCATCTTTGCCAAGCCAGAACGCCATCGTCGAGCCGCGCAAATGCTCAAGCAGGTTGGTTTGGAGGAGCGCATCAATTATTATCCGGCAGATTTATCAGGTGGACAAAAACAGCGAGTCGCGATCGCCCGCGCTCTTGTCAGTCGTCCCCAAATTGTGCTGGCTGATGAACCTACCGCCGCTCTAGATAAAAAATCGGGACGAGATGTGGTTGATATTATGCATGATTTAGCAAAGCAACAGGGGTGTACAATCTTACTCGTAACCCACGATAATCGCATTTTAGATATTGCGGATCGGATTATTTATATGGAAGATGGGCGCTTATCCAAGCCACCTGAATCAGTGGCGATTTCCCAGTAATCCAGTTTGCCGGAAAACTGCTGCATATTTATCATGTCATACTACGCTAGACTAAGATTGGAGTAATTTATTAGAGCGTTTTCAGGCAACGTGATCCAATTCACACGCCGAGAAATAGAAAAAGCTTGGCGAGAAAACCTATCCGCTTCTTCCAGCAAAAACCCCAGAACCAATCCTCATCGTCTACTATTGTTTTACGCGGTTGAGTGTGGACTCAAAGCCATTCTGATGCGCCGAAGCCAGAGAGACTGCACGGATGCCAGTATTGCTGAATTTGGGCATGACATCAATCGGTTACTGGATACGTTGGGAGCTAAGGGAAGTTTGAGGCTACCTGCTCATATTCGGCTAAAAGATATTAAAATTCAAGGTTCTCCTCAACAAAGAAACTTGACCCCCGATCAAATTAACCAACTCTGGAGATATGGTCATAGTTTTTGGAAAAACTCTCACATCAAAGATAAAGATTTAGAGTCAATGCTGTTAAAAATAGTTGAGTGGATTAACGGAGAATTAAGAAACACATGAAAGCGATGAGACTCTTAACCTGGTTGGATGTGCGACGAGTTATTCGTCGAGAAACGAACTATGGAAGTAAACTACCAGAGGGTATCGTCAGCATTCGGAGTTTTTCTGATGCCATAGAAATTGGCATATTGTCTGAGGATTATCTAGATAATGCCAAGCAAGCTCTCAAAGAATGGTTTGGAGATTGGTATCAACAAGACGATGATTTAATTCAACTTGACTTGGGAGAAGGAATTTTACCCGTCGAGTTTATTCACGAGGAAGAAAGCGGCGATACCGATATTCCGATTCGCCCCTTCTGGGAAGAAGTCGCTTACTTGCAAAATAATGGTGAGCCAGAGACTGAAGTTCCCAAAAATCTCCATATCCCAGAAGCCTATCCCAATACCAGCCCCCAATTAGTTGCCTTTTATTCGTTCAAAGGAGGGGTAGGCAGAACCCTGCACTTAGCCGCCCATCTTTTTGCTTTACTTGAGCGAACCAGAGAACTGAATCAAGCCAAAACATTTTTAGTCGTCGATGCTGATTTAGAAGCACCGGGTCTAACCTACTGGAATCGCGCTGAAAAACAACAACCAACTGTTTCTTTCATTAATTTTCTGGAAGCTTACCATGCTTCATCTCTGGAACCAGATCAAGTGCTTTCCTTTTTTGCGAAAGAGCTAAAAAAATCTCCTAAACGAGACGGAAAATCGACAATTTACTTTCTTCCGGCTTGTCTTGGCGATCGCGAATTACTCGATACACCTATTCTACCCGAACATTTAGTCAGAACTATCGATGGAGCATGGGAATTTGGGAATGCTTTATCTCAATTAGGTCAGGCTGTAAATGCAGATTATGTACTCATTGACCTGCGTTCTGGTTTAAGTGAAATTTCCAGTCCGATTATTTTTGATCCGAGAATCCAACGGTTTATTGTAACCACAATTAATGACCAATCAGTCAATGGTTCGAGTTTAGTTTTGCAGCAGTTAAGTCACACCGCCCCTCCAGAAACAGATGTTGAAGAAGAAAACTACTATGATCCTCTGCTATTGATCACTCTACTCACACCAGAACTTAAATCACTCCCGGCTTTTGACGAAGCTTTATCTAGATTCCAGGCGGCTTATATTCAGTCTCAAGGCGATGTTTATCAAACTCGTTTAAAAATAAAGGAAACTGATTTTACCCAGGAATTACTTTACTTGAATAATTGGGAGGATGCTCGTGCAAAACTTAGCCCGACTTCAGTCATGAAAGTGGCTAAAGAGTGGGCAGAGAGTCAGTTAATAAAACCGAAAGAACAGCGCTCAGATTTACCAACAACTCAGGACTCTGATCCCTTGGCAGCAGTGCGTCGTCTCAGAGATGTGTGTCAGCAGTATGAATATGCTGAAAGTGGGCAAGGAGAGGACTTGTTAGTCACTGAACCGTTGAAAAACTTAGCCACAACTTTTCGGGATGAGTTACCGCGTGTAGTCTCAATTGGCTCCAAAGGTTCAGGTAAAACGTTTAACTATATTCAGTTGTCACGTTTAAAGTATTGGCAGAACTTTATTCAGCGGGTTTTGGGGGAAACGAATGAATCTGAAGAGAAAACTTATATATTTCCCATGCTGCAATCGCTGAATCTTCGAGACAATGCCATTAAAATTATTCAAGAGGCAAGAAATGAAGTTATCTCTGCTTCAGGCAATAGTTTTCCAGAGTTTTCTCAGTCAGAATATAACGATAAGATTGAAGCAGCACTTGCCAATCAAAACTGGGGAAAGCAGGAATGGACACAATTTTGGATTAAAGAGATTGCCAGAGCTGTTGGTCTTAACCCAGAAACCAAGGACTATTGGAGTTTTAATGATATTAACAATGTCCTGAAGCAGAAGTCATTGCGGGTAATTTTTTTATTTGATGGGCTAGAAGATATTTTTTCTGACGCATCTTCTAATCCAATACAGCAAGCCGCCATTGAGTCTCTGATTCGTCTACCAACACGATTATCAGAAATCCGAAAAAATAACTTAGGCTTAATTCTTTTTATCCGGCGTGATTTCGTCCGCTACGCTATCACTCAAAATTTATCTCAGTTTGAAAATCTCTACGGGTCTTATGATTTATATTGGGATGCTGATTCTTTTATGAATCTAGTTTTTTGGGTTTGCAGTCAAGCGCAAGTCATCGATGCCGATGAATCCGAACTAGATAGCATGACTCGTGAAGATCTCATTGAAAAGCTGGAAAATTTATGGGGCAAGAAGCTGGGTTCTGATAAGTCAAAAGAAGCTTATACCCCGAATTGGGTATTCGCCGCTCTGACAGATTTTAAGGGAAGGCTACAAGCTAGAGATATTGTGCGCTTCTTATATCATGCTGCTGATGAAACCATAGAAAATGCCAAAGAAGTTCAATTTGAAAAGTGGTCTACCAGCCGTCTCTTACCACCCCA
>CAKZMA010000786.1 GCA_937127375.1 uncultured Coleofasciculus sp.
GTCTAAATCTAGGTCATCTAAGCTAGCTGATGGTAGAGGTAGAATATCAAACGGTAAATCCTTTGCCCGTCTTTTTTCCGCTAAACGACGCTCCTCTTGTTGTGTAGCTGTTGCTCGGCGCGGACCTACTCGTACCCAAACCCGTCCATTGAAACGCACTGGTGGAGCATCAGATGGTTCTACAATTACAACCACTAATTCACATCCAATAATCGTTCGTTTCTGAACAATCATGTCTGGAAAAGGCAGAATATTTCCATCGGATCGTATATCAGAGAGAGTGAGCAGGAGTTGGTCACTAATTGGCAAATTGGCACAAGTTCCGTCATTATTAACGCCAATAAACAAGACTCCGGGTTGCTGGTGGTTGGGTAGATCATTGGCAAAAGCACAAATAGCCTGACGAATAATATTTCGGTCAGATATCGAAGCCTTACGTTCCACCCGATCCGATTCCAGATCATTTAGCAGAGTTGCCAACTCCTGATCATTCATTCAGCCCTCCTTAGTAATACTTTTAGTTTAACTCGTTGTTTCTATGGTAGTAGTCTTTGGCAGATACGGCTTTAAACTGTCTACCTGTTTGGAATCGGCACTGTCTTTGCCACTACTTTGATGCTCAACCGAATATCGGGATTTGAGACAAATGGAGAAGATGAATATACAGTACACAGACAGATCCCCGACTTCTCCAAGAAGTCGGGGATCTTGCTTAGAAGACTGTACCTCATCAACCAGCAAATCTGCTGTATGTCGGGTTAGGGTTTGAGTGAGTGGCAGGGAAAGACGCGATCGCACTTCACTAGCACCCAGTTATACAGCTTCTCGTAACGCCTGTATATTTGAACCACAAATAGCGTTCAGATTACGAGTAATCTTCTCAATATCCCAGTTCCACCATTGAATCTCTAACAGTTCATTGATAACGTTATCGTCAAAACGCTTGCGGATTTCTTGCGCCGGATTTCCCCCCACAATCGTATAAGGTTCGACAGGGCGAGTCACCACTGATGCTGTGGCGATAATTGCCCCATCCCCTACATGAACACCAGGCATAATTGTTGCGGCATAACCTATCCAGACATCATTCCCAATCACCGTATCCCCTTTGTGGGGCCAGCTATCAGGCATGGCGACTTCCCATCCAGAACCAAAAATTGGAAAGGGATAATTAGTAAACCAATCTGTGCGATGATTCCCCCCATTCATAATAAACTTGACATCTGAGGCAATCGCGCAAAATTTGCCAATTAGTAGCTGATCACCGACAAAATCAAAGTGATATAAAACATTCCGTTCAAAA
Source organism: uncultured Coleofasciculus sp. (assembly GCA_937127375.1). Lineage (GTDB taxonomy): Bacteria > Cyanobacteriota > Cyanobacteriia > Cyanobacteriales > Coleofasciculaceae > Coleofasciculus. The sequence continues at coordinate 1,304 of CAKZMA010000786.1, forward strand.
TTTTCGGGATTCTCGAAATCATCGTAATAGGTGTAGTCACCAACGATAATGTTAGGATTCTTGATAATATTATTTAAGAAAACCAACCGAGTTTGGTCAGCTAATGGATATTTGCTATGGGGAGATGGTCCGTGAATCATAAGTAACCCTTTGGGATTTCGGCGAAGGGACATCATTACCTGGACATAAATTCTGTCCGCTGTACTAAGAAATGTTAACAAGCCTTAAGTCCTTACGGTTCCCTGTGACACACCGAGCGTGTTACTGAGCGTGTTACTGAGCGAAGCCGAAGTAAGCCGAAGTAAGTCGAGGTAAGCGATGCCCTGAGCCTGTCGAAGGGTCGAGGTGTTCCCCCATCTCAAACCGTCAACTTTAATTGGGTCGGACTCCTTAGATAGCCCAGATTTGCTATAGCGCGATCGCAGGTTCTATGGCTATTTCTTAATCAAATCTTAAGAGTTGAACCCTTGACTTTAATTCAATCTACTCTAATCTTTCTTAAACAAGAAATCCCACGACGCACTATAGTAAAATTACAACAATTGATCCAAATTGTTTTATGAACAGCCAATGGCTTTAACGCTTAAAATTTTTGAAGATACCCTCCTCAAACAGCAACCTGTCGATAGCAGTCAAATCTCTAACCCAGACGACCTTTATAGTCTGACCCAAGGGACAGAGTTAGTACTGCACAGTTGGGACCCTAAGGATGGAGAACCTCACCATATCCGGGTGGCTTTTGCCACAGACCGATTTAACAACAAAAATACCTGGTACGCCTTCATCAACCATATCCAGATTTGGGACGGTGAAACTGTGGTGCTACCGCCAGTGTCTCCCCCGGGTTCTACCGAAGTTCTGTTTAATGTGCGTTCTTGTTCCACTCATGTTGTGCGAGGACTGGATCAACAGGTGATTGATGAGATGAACTTCCTCACGCCTGACACCCTGGTCAGTTTTGAAGACTTGAATGTGCGTCTGGGACAAGCCGTGTGGCCCTTCCTCCAGCCCGGTGCTAAAGCCGCCTTGGGGCGGGCAATTCGCGATCGCGGTATTCCCCTAGTGATCAACTCCGGATATCGTACCATCGCCCAACAGCTTATCCTCTACAATCACTATCGAGGAGGTCGTCGCTGCGGGATTCAACTCGCCGCCCGTCCGCCTCGTAGTAATCACCAAAGTGGTTTAGCGCTGGATATCCAAGGTACCGATGGCTGGCGTCCCTTTCTAGAACGACATGGCTGGCGATGGTTGGGTCCGAGGGATTATCCTCACTTCGACTATATTCGCGGCGGACGTGATATTCGTAGCCTAGCGGTACAGGCGTTCCAACGGGTTTGGAATCGATACAATCCCCAGGATCGAATCGCTGAAGATGGCGGCTATGGACCCGCTACCGAACGGCGACTGAATCGGAGTATTATCGGCGGTTTTGGGGAAGTCTGGCAGGGCTTTGAAATCATTAAGTTGACAAGTCCCTACATGCATGGCGAAGATGTCCGCAAAATCCAGCAAGCGTTAGCAGATGCCAAAATTGATGTTGGGGTAGATGGCGTGTTTGGACCAGGAACTCAAGCAGCAGTAAAGCTGTTTCAAAAGGCAAGGAACCTAATTACCGATGGTGTGGTGGGACCGGCTACTCTCGTGCAACTGGGATTTTTCGGCGCACCTGTGGTTATCTCACCGCCCGAACCTGAACCCAAACCCACTCCAGAACCTGAACCCGAACCCGAACCCGAACCCACTAAACCCACGCCTCCACCCGCAACGGCTGTCGGGCGCATCTTGATTTCTGCGGGTCATAACCTTAAAGATCCCGGAGTCGTTGCCTTAGGGACTACAGAAGCCGAGGAAATGATTCTTACCCGTAACGCCCTAGTGCAGGAACTCCAGTCACGAGGGGTTAATTTCCTGACGGTACCCGATGATCTGGATCTGGGCGGTACAATCAAATGGATCAACGATCGCGTCCTGCCTGGGGATGTGGCGATAGAACTGGGTGGTAATGCCTTTAATGGTTCAGTTCGGGGTACTGAAGCCTATTATATTGATGGAAACGAAGACCGCAAAGACGATGCTAAGTTGATTTTAGAGGCATTCTTGAAGAAAGTTCCCGAACTGCGTTTACCAGGAAAACCCCTTTCTCGTGGTGTTAAACCCGATACCTTGAGTGCCAAAAATCAGCTTCCGTTTTGTCGGGAAGTCGCGGCATCATCTATTATCTTCAATCTGTGTTTCCTAGATAATCCCGAAGACTTAACCTTACTTCAAGAAAACCGCGATCGCTTTGCTCAAGGTTTGGCTGATGGATTGCTGCAATGGAGTGGTCAAACGGCAAAATCGGATCAAACTTCACCCCATTTCCAACTGATTAATATCCAAATTCAAAACTATGACCATGACGAAAAAGGGCTTCTCGTCAATGGGAATTCCTATATTCCGGCGGATCTGGTAGAGAATTTAGGCGTTGATCTGACTGTGGAATCGGATATTCGCCAAATCAGTTATGGCAATGTCGTGTATGTAAAAGCGGTTGATCTTCAGCCCTATAATATCTCTGTTGGCTGGGATAGTGATACCAGAACGGTATTACTAAATACAGCAACTCAAACTGATTTGGATGAATCGGACAAGATTATCTGGTTTGGCAATGCTACAGAAGAGGATTTGAAAGCCTTTCTCACCAGTAATAATGAAAAAGCACTTGACCAGTTCCCCGACATCCATACCATTTACATGGAAGAAGCAGAAAAAGAAGACGTCAATCACGACATTGCCTTTTGTCAGATGTGTCTGATGACCGATTTCTTACGCTTTGGCGGTTCATTACAACCGGAACAGAATAACTTTGGCGGTTTAGGGACAGCGAATAGTGATCCGGCGGGTGCATTTTTCCCCGATATCCGCACGGGTGTGAAAGCCCACATTCAACATCTCAAAGCCTATGGAACGACTGCACCGATTGAACATCCGCCCATTGTCAGTCCTCGATTCCAGTTTGTCTTACGCGGGAGTGCGCCTTCGGTGTATGACTTGAGTCGGCGCTGGAGTGCTGATCCGGAGTATGGGAATAAGATTATGGCATTAGTGCGGCGTTTGCATGGTGTGGTGTCTGATGTGGAAGACACGCCTCAATCCTTCTTCATGCGTTTGAGTCATACGGTAGCGCCCATGGAAAATAACGGTAGCGATAGTCCTTGTGGGCTGTAAAAGCAGGGGGAGCGGGGGGAGCAGGGGAAGCAGGGGAAGCATGTCACCTTTGTAGTGGCGTGGCACAGCTAAAATTGTGGAATAGATTTTACCGTTAAAATGGGCGCACGTCGGTGCGCCCCTACAATTCTAATTCACCATTTTAGGTGGGTCAGCCCAGTAGTAGTGCGAGCATCTTGCTCGCTACCCATTCCCAATTTAAATGCATGACATACTATGGGCGGACTCTATGCAGTATTGAGCAAGATTCAACCTAGACCTGGCATGTATATCGGCAAGCCATCAATTACTGTGCTGCGCCATTTTTTAGTGGGCTATGAATTTGCCCGCAGCGAGTTAGGCATTGAATCGACTGAAGAAGAGATTGATTTTTACGACCATTTTCACCCTTGGATAGAAAGAAGATTTGGGGTAAGAACGGCAAAGTCGTGGGCTGATATTATTATCTTGTTCACTCGCGATGAGAAAGAGGCGTTTGACTATTTTTTCAATTTACTGGATGAGTTTAAAACCGAGATAAGAGTTTAGACGGAGATGAAACTAAAGTAATGTATACAGGATCAGAACATAATATTTAATGGGGATGTAGAAGCCCTAGCGAGGGCGAAGTCGCAGCTACACAAATGTATGCGAAGCCTTCCCGAAGGGTAGTCCGCCTGCGCGGACTAGATTATCAAGGGGGTGGCTAACCCGGATTGGGTATAAGACACGAGAGTCGTGAAACCTGCCTCTACAGACGGGATGCCAAAAGCATCTCTACACTTACCCAATCCCTAATACTTATGCCCAATGTGGGTTTAAGGCGAAAGAAGTCGATACTTCACGTTCACCACTTGCTCACTATCCAGGGATGATCCGCCCGCCGAAACCTCCAAATCGCTTAATTCTAAATGAGTAGAGGGGTAATCGTCGGAATCAGACGGCGATTCTTCAGCCGATAGTTTTATGCCAAATAACGAGATGGCGGGAGTTTCATTCTCTGATTCATTATCAGGTAATGCTAGAGATTCAGGTTGAGATCTCGATGAAGCTTGAGGGAAAAATGTGGTGTTATCTAGGCTACGACTATCGAGTCCCTGTAGCGACTCACCTGATAGGGTGGCGTTGTCGGATTGAGAGGGTTCAATGGGCATAGCGCCGACGGTTGGTGTCAAGCTAGTGACAAGTACGCCAGCGCCTAAAGGGATGATTATTTTACGCATCATTACCGTTGTTCTCAGAGTTGAATGGTTGGTTTGGGTAGATACACCCCGTCAGTTGATCAAGTGGCGGTGAAGCATTTGGGGAAAAATTTTGGACGAGTATTCTAATCGATGATCCGGCAAATGCTTAGCTGATTTCACCGGGTTTGTGTATTATTAAATACATTTTTGGGAAAGTTTTTGCTTGTTTCCCATAAGATAAACTGACTTAATTCTAAACTTTAGCAATGCATTGAATC
>CAKZMA010000787.1 GCA_937127375.1 uncultured Coleofasciculus sp.
CAGGATAAGTATAGGCAACATACCAAGCAATCATTCCTCCCCAATCATGCCCAACCAGGACACAGCTTTTATACCCTAATCCTTGAATAACTCCCTGAATATCGTTAACTAACTCAGTAATCTGATAGGCGGATACATCTTTAGGTTTATCGCTGTCATTATAACCGCGTAAATCAAGGGCAACAACTTTATAATCCCTAGCAAATTCAGGGATTTGATGCCGCCAAGAGTACCAGAATTCAGGGAAACCATGCAGCATCAGCATAAGTTTACCTTCTCCCTGGGTGACGTAGTGTAGTTTGACACCATTAGTGATACTATAATCCTCTTGCCAGGAGTCAGTTATTGAAGACATGGAGTTGACCTGATGGTAGTTCTCGATAAAGTTAATTGTCTCATAGTTTGCTAGTTTGTAGTTGCGCTTTAGCGCTATAAACGCCCGCATCGCAATTTAAAAGTATAATAAAAACAAAAGCTGAAAGACTATCCCGATAAATTTAATCACTATAAATAATTGGAGTTAGGAATTATGGGATTACTGGATCACTTTCATCCACCGTTGAGTACTCGTCGTCACTGGCACGCTTTCCATAATGCGTGGGCAACGTATATCGCTTCTGATTTAAACCGTCAATTGCCAGAAGGATACTTTGCTGAACCCAATGTGCAATTTGGGATTGAAATTGATGTGGCAGCATTTGAAGAGATATCATTACTAACCAGTCGAGTATCCAAGAATATCGGTTGTAGGTTGGGTTGACGAGAGGATGAGTCAGGGCGGGTTTAGTTACATTAAGGTGGATTGAGAAAGAATAATAGTCAAACCCGCCCCTACAGGAAAATGAAAATGTCCTCATTGGTTTTACCAAGGACTACCAATTAGGGTAAATCCAGCCCAATAATAGGGATGAGATAGATTAATTTCTGAGTTATTCACTAAGCTTTTAGCAACGCTTATATTCCGACTTGTGCCAACCAACTGACTTGATTCAATTCGCACTTGAGAACGCAATAGGGCAAGTTGGGCTTGTCGCAATGCTTCGGCTTTAATCAATACATTCTCGCTGTTAAGTTGCTGATAAAATTCGGTCATTACCGCTAACGTCCCTAAATCATCAACTTTCCAGAGGCTAGCTAGGGCTGATTTTACCCCCGCTTGTACCGCTAATCCGGCAAATCCCATTTCGGCTTGTTCATTCCCTACGGCTGTCTCACAAGCACTTAGGGTTAAGAGTTCCACGGTTGGCGGGGCGTACCATTGTAGTTGTCGCAATTCGTTTAATCCGACTTGTTTTTGCCACAGTTGAATGTAGGGATGATGATTGCGATCGCGGGGAAAAGAGGCGTGGGTAGAAAGATGTACAATATCAAAGGGGGCGTTGCGGCGCTGAGTCTTGAAATTATCTAAAGTAAATTGGTCATTTAGCAATAATCTGCCTTGTCCAAATTCGGCTAAAATTGTGGATAATTCAATCGGCACAGCAGGTAATGGAGAAAGGGTGGAATCTGGAAACTCTGAAGCACCCATGGCTAAGATAGTCGCGTTTTCTAAACTCTGATAACGGGTATCAGTTAGACTGACACTGGGGATTAAACCTAGGCTATAGGTTTCGATCAGAAATTGCTGTCCATCGTGCAACGCCGCTAGGGGAATCGCGCGTAATCCGGCGTCCATTGAGAAAATGAGTGTATCAATATTGAGGGCATCGAGTTCCGTTGCTAAGGGTTCGATTAGCCACTGGTGGAGTTGTTGAGAACTGGATAAATACCTGTTATTGGTATAATCATTGAGCGTGTGATAAAATTTCTTCACTTCCCGCCGTAGGGTTTGATGATTGGCTTGGGGAACCTGTTTAGAAATAGGAGAACCTTCGGGTGGAACGAGAACCAGTTGTAATCCATCGGGATGAGACAATGCGTAAATTACCACAGCCCGTTTTCCGGTTTGGGTTTCCATGGTTTGTAGCCTGTTTTGCAGGGAAGCGGTGGTGACTTTTTTCTGGGTAATATCTTCGCCTAAATAGGTTTCAAATTGCGCTTCTAATAATTGGTCAATTACGGTGACAATATCATCGCCGGGATTAATTGACAGTTGGCGGGAAGACTCTTGAACGTAGGGGACATTGAGTGATAAGATTGGCTGATTGGGAATCTTCCAGGTAAAGGTGTAGTTTCCGGTTTCAGCATCTTGATTGATTTGAGAATTGACATCGAGAGTATCGCCGACAAGAAAGGCGAGAGATTCTAGGGGATTGGGGTTAGATGGAGTCTCTGGAGTTGATTCAGAATTAGAACTAGAGGATGATGGAGAACCAGGTGTTAATTGAGGACTAGGATTGGGTTCGGCTGGAAGGGGATTGGGATCAGGTGGCGGGGGTGAAGCCGGAGAGACTGATATAATCTGAATGCGATCGCTGTCTTGTTTATGAGTGTGTAGATAGGTTTGTGTGGGGAGAATCTGGCTTTCGGGATTATCGTTTCCTCGCGTTATCGCGCCTTCAGTACCATTGATATCAGCATTCCCGACAATAAATGGGGTAATTCCCTCTCCACCATGGCGAATGAAAATTGATCCGCCGTCAGCCACCCCAGCCGTGGAAATACTTGTCTGATTTCCATTTTGATCGAGGAATGTATCCGTAGCTTGGAAAAATTGTCCCGTAGTAATCTCAACAGCGCCGCCATTCCCGTTCCCTAAACTTTGGCTATCAATTTGACTCACGCTAATATTACCCGGTGCTTTCAGAGTAATATTACCACCATTATTGAATGCCGAGGTATTTAGACGCTGGGTGGTAATACTTCGTTGATGACTCGTGAGGCTAATCCCGCTAGGTGAGGTAATATCTTCCGTCAGAATCCTGTTTAATGCAGTGATATCGATACCCGATGGATGAGTTGTGGTGATCTCACCTTGAACCTGTAGGTTATTTAAGGGGGTTAAATGACCCACGCGATCGTTAAATTGCACAACTCCTTGTTCTGAATTTAGGGTCAGATTATAGCCCCCGTTGACGGTATCATTAAAGATAATACCACCAGACTCTGATGTAGTCAACGCCACATTATCGGCTAAGGTAACAGGCGCATTCAAAGTAATGTTATTTTGGTTGGTTTGAAGATCTCCGCCAATTGTAATATCAGTCTCTGCACTCAGATCAATTTTGCCACCCCTATCCATAAACGATAAGGCATTAACTTGACCCAGGGTAATATTATCCGCCGCATCAAGGGTGATATTACCACCTAAACCCTCTCCAGACGCCGTAATTAATGCCCCACTACTGGTGTTAATATTTGCCTCGGTACTTGTGATACTAATATCGCCGCTATCACCACTAAAGCCACTTAAAAATACGGTAATCGTTCCCGTATCAATATTACCGGGAGCAAGCAGCGTAATGTCACCCCCTTTAATACCACCGGGAGCGCTAATTATGCCGCCCGTTGTATCAATAATACCCCCACTGGTTAGGGTAATATTTCCAGCATTAACAAAACCATGGGAATTGATTGTTTTACCGCCAGTAATAATATCCCCATTAGGTGCATTAAGGATAATTGCACCGCCTGATCTTGATGATGAAGATGAGTCAAGAACATGTGTGGGTAACTGAGTTATAGGCTTTAAGAAATCAGCGAGTTCTGGATAATCCTCGATCGGGACTAAATCAACCAAATTGAATAGCTCAGATAAATCAGAATTCAGGGCATTAATAGAACCATGAGTAACAGTTAAATTAATTGTTCCACTACCAAGTTTACCTGAAGATGTCAGGTCACCTGTTATCAAGTTATTTCGAGCGGTAAGCCTAATGTCATTACCTGTACCATTGAAAGAAAGTGAAGCAATATTACCAGTATTAATGCTGCCATTGGGGGCATTAATGGTGACTTTGCCACTCGTTCCACTAAAAACAGCCGAGCCAAGGCTACCGCTTGAAACATTCCCTTGCTCACTGGTTAGTGTGACGTTGCCTGTATTACTCAATCCGGACAAAGAGGCTATAGTTCCTAAAATTTCAATATTACCTGTCGCTTGGACTGTAATCTCACCGCCCTTTCCCACAAGGCTTACCGAAGAGATACTACTATTCTGTTCTGTGGCTGTAATTTTAATATCACCCCCGTTAGCAGTTAGGTTAATAGTTCCACCATTACCAAGCCCTTCTTCAATACTACTATTTATATCACCAAATACTTCAATATTACCATTATTCGCGGTGAGGTTAATATCACCAGCATTTCCCAAATTGGCAAGAGATTGGGATTGAAGTTCACCTGTGCGGATATTGCCATTATTAGCCATCAGGGTAATCGTGCCACTATCTCCGATAGTTTCTCTTCCCCATGATTTTAAAAGACCCGTGCTGATGTTGCCGTTATCGGTGACGATCGTGATATCACCACCATGGTTAAATAGAGGATTGTTGTAGTTATTCGTATCAAGAATGCCGACATCAACATTGACTCCTGTAATGGTAATCGAGCCTCCGTCTGTTTGGATTACATCCCCAGAATTCATCCAAAAATCACCGACACCATTGCCATCGGCATCCGCCCTAAATGTGATGGTTTTACCATAACCTGTATTCAGATTTAAGTTGTCGTTGGCGATATCCTCAATAGTAATATTGTTCGTTGCTTCTAAGGTGAGGTTACCGGATAAGCTTTCCAGTTTGGCTTTAGAAAGGGTAAAGTTATCGGTGGTTCCGTCTGAAAAGAGAATTGTATTATCATTCAACTCACTATCATGAGCAGCAGGATTATCTTGATCGACTATCGTGATATTAACGGGATCAAGTAGTACGTTGCCAGCTTGACCATTAGCTGCCATGACATCGACATCGCCCCGAAAAACTAGATTGTTTTTTCCGGAAACTTCAACAAATCCACCATTTCCGGAATTATCCCCGCCACGGGCTAAAATAGTGCCGTTAAATGTGGTATTATTGTCTGCCCAAGCGATAACACGCCCGCCATCACCGTTGAGGATACTATTGGCATTAATAAGTGAATCGGAACTGATAAATGTGTTTTCAGCATTGGGGATGGAACCTTGACCTTGGTAATCTCCACCAATCCGGACAATACCTCCATTATGATTACCAGAGGCATTAATATCGGCATCGACGAGTCCCACGTTTTCACCGATAATAGTAATGGATTGATTTGCGGGAATAGCAGAGAAGTTGGCAACATTGAGACTGCCAGAAATAATCGTGGTTCCGGGTTGATTGGGTAAGGTTATGCCAGAATTAGCTAATTGAACAGTATTATCCGCAGAAACAGTTAATTGGGTGTCTAATTCAGGTGGTGTTCCCGTAAGCAGTTCGGCTAAATCTAAGGGGGTTACGGGGAGAATATTTCCCTGAGTATCCCGGGGCGGTTCAACTTCTAAACTGAGCAGGTTTCCTGATTGACCAATCTGGACTAAATTAGAGCCAGGTACAGCAGCAACAGTAATGGTTCCGCCCGGTGCGTTTAATTCACCGGTGTTAATCACTTGACCTGCTAATAGGGTTAAGTTGTGCTGGGAAGTGACAGCTAAGTTGCCCGCGTTGATAATACTGCCAGAATTGGATGAATCGAAGGCAAATTGATTGGGGTTTCCGATGAGATTGGAGTAGTTATTGTCGCCAAATGCATTAAACCAATGGTTATTGCTAAATCCGATTCCTGTGGCGGTTGTGGCGGTAAAATCGCCGGGAACGTTTAATTGGGCATTGGTGCCAAAGATAATACCGCTTGGGTTGATTAAGAATAAGTTGGCGTTACTTCCGGTGACTTGAATTAAGCCGTTAATGATGGAGGGATTATTGCCCGTAACTCGACTGAGGATATTCTGAATATTTGGGGTGGAGAGGAAGTTGGCAATTTGCTCAGATTCTAATCCAAATTGCTCAAAACTGTGGAAAAGGTTGGTGGCGTCGGGGGAGAGGGTACCTCCGGTGATGTCAAAGCGATCGCCTGTAGGATTAACGACGGTTCCGGTATTGTCGTTGGCGGGGATAATGGGTTGGGCTAGGGTAGGGGGAGAGGGGTTTAGGGTTAAGAGGGCGAGGAGAATTGTTTTGCACAGAAAAGGGGGTTTCATGACTTTTTTGAGTGGCTATGGGTTCATGTTGTTTTAACGCAGAGGTTCGCAGAGGGAAGCGCAGAGGGGCGCAGAGGGGTTGGAGGTGGAGGAGGGTGGTTTGGTTATCGGTTTAATTGGTGTTCAATTTCCTGAATCTGTTGGGTATAGCCGAGGGTTTGATAGCCTTGGAGGGCGAGGGTGAACCAGTGCTGGGCTTGGTTGGGATTACCGAGTGCGGCTTCGATGCGCCCTAGGTGGTATTGGGCGTGGGTTTTTTCTTCGATGTCGGTGGTGTGGGAAAGTTCGATCGCTTTTTTGTAGTAGGGTTTAGCTTGGAGGGGAAGGGCGAGGTGATAGAAGTAGCGATCGCCTATTTTGCGATAGATGGCTGCACTTTCTACTCCGTCAGCAATCAGGGATTCTAAGGTTGCGATCGCTTGAGTATGAAGTTGATGTTTACTATAGAGTGTGGCTAAGGCTAGGGCTTTGGCGGTTTGATTCCAGGGTTGCTGGCTGATTTGGCTGGCTTGAGTGCGAATCTGTTGGGTTTGTTGGGTGTCGAGTCGGCTGAAATTTAGTCCGCCAGGTAGGGGGGATTCATCCAGTGAGGATTCCCCGGTATCGGCTTCAATAATGAGTAGATAATCACCATCGGGTTGGAGTGGGGGTTCTCCAGGATAGAGGATTTGGGTATCGCTAACTTGGGTTGTCCACTCGATTCCATCCCCTTCGAGAGTGACGGTATAGTATTGGGCTTCCGGTATCCCATTCCAGCGTAGGAGAGGTTTATCAGTGAGAATCGCGGTGCGACGAGGACTAATAATATAAGGAATATTATTGTTCCAGGAGGTAACATCGCCGCGATGGGGACATTTATAAGTACCCGGACTACATTCGGTTTGTTCGCTAGCGGCGGGACAACGATTGCGGAGATTATTGGCAGAGGATATCGTTTGGATGGATAAGTCCGCACATTGCATAATGATTTGTGATTCCTGGGCGATAAATAACTGATCACCTGGATAAATATCCGTGCCAATTTTAGGTTCAATTCTACGTCCAGTTCGCTGAATTTGTACATCACCCGTTATCTGAAGAATTTGCCCATTGGCAAGGGGTTGGGATGTTGGGCGTAAGGCAGAGAGAATGGGATACGTCGTAACCAATTGATCATTGTTTTGATGCCGTACCGATTGTTTATTGCTCCCGCCTCCGACACTATCAACCCAATTAGTCCTATTCACAGGTTCATCCCTATAAACAGCCCCGACACCCGAAGAATTACCGCCAAATAGGAGTAATAGAGAACTTAACAGGAAACTTATGGAAGTCGCTATTGCCCAGTTCATACAATACTTATACTCCTTTAATCGTGTGTTATTGTTTCGATTCTTTGGATGACCCTGAGTGCAATTTGTACTCCTTCTTGTCTATGGGGTTAGATTCGAGAACGCATCATAATAAACACTAAGATGCTGTTCAGGAGATTGAGAGACCTAGCTATTGCCTCTAAAACGATCAAACTTGATGCTTGTTTAAAATTCAGATTGCAAACTGTTTGAGTGAATATGACCTATGCCTAATTTATGCCTTACTTTTTCTTAGGCATTAATTTTCTCGTTGCGAAAAAGTATCATTACCAATGACTGAAACTTGCGCTATTTTCAGTCAGCCCTAGCATCCGCATTGATAGTTTGCACCCAAGGCAGATTAAAGCTAAGCCTGACTGTTGAGAAGAATTTTTATCTGTAACAGAAGAGGGGAATCTTTCTAGTTCTATTTAAACCGCTACGAGTATCATTGTCAAGTTTAATTACAAGATTCTGTACCCTGTACTAAGAAGTATTACAAGCCTCAAACCCTTACTGTTCCCTGTTCCCTGTTCCCTGTTCCCTAATCTCAACCGTTAAGTTTAATTTTGTCCGACTACTTACCAAATTTTCTCTGGCTAAGGCAATACACTCGTCTTGTTCAGGGACATTATAATCCGAGTAGCGAAGTGTATTTTCCCAAGCCAATACTGCATCTTGATGGTTCCCTTTCGTTTCTAACACTTGGGCTAATAGACAATAAGCATGAGGGCTGTCAGGTTGAAGCGCGATCGCGCGGCGTAAATCGGCTTCAGCTTCCTCCAACCGTTGTTGTTCCCATCGCACCCAACCGCGATTCTTCAAACAGGCAGCTTTCACCTCATCATAGTCGCTATGCTTTAAGCAATCCCAGGTTTGTTTCAGTGCAGATTCTAGATTATGCTGCTGCAATTGCAAGCGAGCCAGCTCCGGGTAAGCATCAGGAAGTCCTCGCAGGGCGGCTTGTTTAAACCGTTGTTCAGCACAGTCTGTATCATCAAGATTTTCATTGCATATCCACCCTAAATTGTAGTGCGGTTGTGCATAATTAGGGTTCAGTACAGTAGCGATATTATAGTAGCGTTTTGCTATTAATAATTGCCCATTTTTGTGGTTTTTAAGTCCCAGTTCATTCGCCCAAACTGCCAGTTGGGAGCCGAAAGACAGGTAACTGCTAATCGCTGCCACTAAAACAATTGCCACCCATTTTGATAAACCAATAAAAGGAATTGTGTCACGTTGGCGTTCAGGCAAAACCAACGGCTTCCAAGTGGGTGGAGTTACAGCAGGATGTTGACAAATGACAGGTAGCCAACTTGCCCCAGGAAAATCATGTTCCACTCCCCGGAGTTGCTCTCTGGCTTGGCGCACGGATAAATGAAAGGGTTCGCCAGCAGAAAAGTTTTTTAAGAAGTATTTCAAAAAGGCTTGCGCCACTTGATCTGCCACAGGCTCGCGCATAACAATCATCGGTGGCAAAGGAATCTGTGCTGCTGCCAAATCTCGTGCTAATCCCAACCCGTCACAAGAATTAAAAATTGCTAATTTCAATCCATTATAAACTGCTTGACTTAGGGCTTCTTTGAGTTCACCAATCGTTATGCTATTATTCTGAGCGTTTTGATTAATGTATAATCGCCCATGGGTTAAAGTTTCTGCACTTTGGGAATGTCCGGCAAAGAAAATAATATCCCAACCAGCTTGCCAAAGTTGGTCATTTAATTCTTGTCGTTCGGGTTCAACTAACCATTTAATGTCAACCCCTGGCAATCGTTTCAGCAATTCCCGATCTTTCTCCAGATTAATTCCAGCGCTATTGCCTAAAATGGCTAATATTTTGACCTGAGCTTTTCTAGATTGGGATGGAACTTGATAAGCGGGTGGGGGATAATCGGGGGTACTAAACGCTAACTCAGCTTGGCGATATTCTGCCAAAAAATCCCACAGATGCCACGGTAATTTCCAGACTTCTGGCTCATTACTTTCAATAATCACCCGCACGGATTCAGACGGGTTTAATTGAGTTCTCAATTGTGATTCAATTTTGCGAAATCCGTCACTTTTGAACCATGTATTAAGTCGCGTTTGTAACTGCTGACAAATATCATTGAAATTTCCCTCAGAACAATGGGTAATTCCCGATTCGACAATTTCGATCCCACGAAAGCCATCACTCTGATAAAGTGCTGTATACATTAGCCGCCAGTCTCTGAGCAGTTGAGGAATATCTGGCGCTGTCGGCAAATTCCCTGTGAATTGCATATAAAGATTCCCTACCTCTCCTAACCGTGCCGTAACCGCAGGAAATCCAGTTCTAAAGCTGCCGAATCCGAGACTTAAGACGACTATTTTACTCATAGCTGCTCTTATTTATTGATTGGTTAGGGAACAGGTAGCGATAGAGGGAATAAGTCTGCTGATTAATTGACACATTGGCTCAAATATTACTATAAGTTGGGCGAGTAAGGTATTAAGATTCTTAAACAATTAAGCCATGAAAGAAAATACTCTACCCTTCAATAACGCTTCGCCAGCGATAACTATTTGATATAACCCCAATGTAGGGTGCGTTAGCAAAGCGTAACGCACCATTGCTTAAAAATTGAGTGCGATATTTTCCTTAAGCTAGTGATATTCATATATATTCAAGATTTTTAGTCAGACGTTCAACAATTATGACAAAGATAGGGTAACTACGAAAATACCTAATTAACCCGTGACACCTCAGAGTGTAAATGATTCCGTAACACTGATACCATTCAGCGCCACTTGCAGACCAAAATTGGTTCCAGCTTCGACTCGAAATTGTCTGAGTTGAATCCAGAGATCTAACCCTCTCGATTGTACGACTTGCAGCCTATCCCCAGAGTCAGCCAGTAATGCTAGTGTAAGATTACTCGGCAAATAGCGATCGCCCCCTGTGGGATGAACTTGAACAAAAACATTAACCTTGCGATCGCGTTCTTGGGTAAGTGCCATTACCAAGGCGAGGCGCTGAGTTCCCAAATCCATTGCCAAATCAAGTAACTTGGCTCGCATAACATCTGAATCTGGAAAGAGTTTAACGCCAGTATCAAATCGACGAAGTGCGGGAACATTTGGCTTTTCAAGCGACTGATCACTATCAGCTGCCCATAAGTCTTCAATCTGTTGCCAACCCGCCGCAAACTGATTAGCAAACCACTGATTAATGTTGACGATAGGGTGAGCTAATTGGTCAAGATACTCTAATAAAGCATCAAGGGGTTGTAACTGCGTCAATACCACCTTACCAGTACCAGCCGTTTTCGTGAATCCCAACAATTTTGACTCTTTTCGCTTGGGATCAATCGCCACAAAAACATAGCCAATTCGTTCCTGCCAGACTTCTGGCGGAATTGAACCCAATTCAGAAATCCAGCGATTGCTTTCAGAGGCTGAATCATTCTCAAAGACTTTCACCGGACGGCATTCTAATGTCCCTAATCCTTTGACCTTCAAATCTGCCACATCTGCCCCTAAGCAAACCACGGGATTGCCAAGATCACTAGATTTAATGTCAGTGTCTATCTCCATAAGTTCCAAATAATCATGGACTGCCCAAACTGCCAACGTATTCAAATAAACTTGTTCCGCTTTTGCTGGCGTCGGTTGTTTCTCGGCAAACCCTTGTGCCATCTGGATTATCTTGGACATAATGGGCATCGGCAAAGCGTTATTTAACAGTAATTCTACGCTAGTCATAATTCACTCCTTTACAGTCCTATTATTGTTATGCCATCAACTAATTGTTTTCTATAAATATCCTTGAGATTCACCAAATTCCCGTAATTGGGTAACACAATGACGCTGGTAAAACGTTGCCAACGTGGAAGTCTTACACTTCAATTCTGTTTCCAGGTTGACCCATTTTGTCTCCGGCGGTAAGCGATGCAAAATTAAAACTTGGCAGGTTATATCTGGACGCCCTTTAATATGAGCGCTGGATAATTCACCATCTGGATCAGATTCTGCCCACTGTAGGGTTTCTTCCAGAATCGGCGGAATATTGGCGTGGGTATCCGGCAAATTCTCAATCGGATCGGTTGGATTCTCCCAACCTGGGGGCGGTTGACGTCGATGGCGTTTCATGTATTGCCATCGTTTCCAGCGCAAATCCTTTAGTCGTTGTTTGAGATGGGCATCCAACCATGTTATCACAGTGGCTCTTTCTGGATTATAGTTCTCAATCTTGCGGCACAGATACAACCAGGTTTGTTGCAGTGCTTCTTCGTAATCGGGGCTATTCTCCTGCCAAAGTTTTCCCGATTGTGCGATCGCGCGAATGAGTTGATCCAAGCTACGACGCCGTTGCAGACTGCGCCGGGGATACTGGCAGGTTTGAGCGACAAGCTGACGTAGTTGTTGATCGATGTCCGCATCCATGAAATTACCTAAACTCTTACTCCTATTGGTTTTGGGGTGGGTTGTTACCCCGTCATCGTCGGTTACACTCATCCTTCACAATCGTGCCAATTGAGTCTTGCACTCAGTTATCGGCGCAAATTTAGAGTTTTTCGCAAAATTCAAAATTTTTTGTTCGATTCATCCTACCCTGATCTGTTCAGGGATATCTTCAACCCCCTAAGCTTTTATGTAAACGTTTGTAACAATTTTTTCCGGATTGCGAAACTTTGGTGAATGTCGCCGATATCTCAACAGAGATTGGTCAAGTTCATCGATGCAACACAGATTTGATGCTAACAGAATGCATCTGTGTCAGGGAAATCAGTAAGTTTATCAACTTAATTGGGTAAACATCGGAAGGTGCGATCGCATCTATCTCGTACTGCAAATTATTAGCCGTTCAACTTCACAAGGAGAAAAAAATGTCAGTTCAGAAAATCTATTCCATTCTACGCAGAACAGTCACTTTAAGTGTATTACCACGTACAATTGCTATGGCTACTGGAGCCGCCCTGATTAGTGTAGGTTGCCTAATACCCAAAGATGCATACGCTGCTGTTATTACATCTACAGTTCAGGGAGATGAAAATCCTGCCATCATCAATGGTGAAAGTTTACAAAATGGGGATTTTTTAATAACAGTGGATAAAGTGCAAGGAAATGGGGTAGCATCCTTCATAAGTATGGCATCACCTTGCTCAGGGAAAATGTACCCTTGCTCCCCCAGCTCCCTCAGCTTCCCCAGCTTCCCCTGCTCTCTACCCCACCACAAAACTTATTCAGCAGCCCCTAACTATGCTTGGTTCAGCCACAGCTCTAGGTTTTGGTGCTTTGTTCAAGCGGCAACATTCAAGAAAGCAGAAGAAAAGCTGAGTCATAATTCCGTCTTAGCTAACCCAATTAGATCCCCGACTTCTTCAAGAAGTCGGGGATCTGGTAGGGAGTAATAGGAAAATAAGGAGAGTTAATCCTCCATCTGTTTATATTCAGTGATATCGACGCTACAGCCAATCAACCGATAAGGCTTATCCTGATCATCTTGTACCGCTACACCACGGGAAAGAAACCAGCGAATCGTGCCATCTTTTTGCACCATCCGGTGTTCCATGCCATAGTGAGTGGTTGACCCGTCTAAAT
>CAKZMA010000788.1 GCA_937127375.1 uncultured Coleofasciculus sp.
TGACCAATGACCAATGACCAATGACCAATGACCAATGACCAATGACCAATGACCATTCAATGGTATCCCGGACATATTGCTAAAGCCGAACGGCAACTCAAGGAACAGCTCAAACGAGTGGATGTTGTGCTGGAAGTCCGGGATGCGCGGATTCCTCTAACCACTCATCATCCGCAAACCGCTGAGTGGGTGGGGAATAAAAGCCGAATCTTGGTGATCAACCGCATGGATCTGATTACACCCAAAGTGCAGCAGTTGTGGACATCCTGGTTTCAAGAGCAAGGGGAAACGCCTTACTGGACAAATGCCCAGCAGGGGAAAGGGATTCGGGAAGTTGCCCAAGCCGCCCAGCAAACCGGAGTACAGATGAATCAACGGCGCAAAAATCGCGGGATGCAGCCTCGTCCGGTGCGTGCGGTAGTGATTGGTTTTCCCAATGTAGGTAAATCAGCTCTGATTAATCGACTTTTGGGGCGGCGTGTGGTGGACAGTGCCCGTCGTCCCGGTGTTACTCGTCAATTGCGGTGGGTGCGGATTAGCGATCAGATTGAACTGCTGGATGCGCCCGGTGTTATTCCCGCCAAGCTACAAAATCAAGAGGATGCTCTAAAATTAGCCATCTGTGATGACATTGGTGAGGCGTCTTACGATAATCAGCGGGTTGCTTCTGGGTTTGTGGATTTGCTAAAACGATCGCCGGATATAGCTACAGCCGATCGCACTTCCACGTCTTCCTTACATAACCGTTATGATGTCGATCCAACGGGGATCACGGGTGAATCCTACTTACAAGACTTGGCACAGACGCGCTACCAAGGGGACGGGGAGCGTGCTGCTCGACAGTTATTGAATGATTTTCGCAAAGGACTACTGGGCGCGATCGCACTAGAATTACCACCCTCTTGATGTTTTGACCTAACTTTTCACGGGAAATCACGAAACCTGCGTATCGGGGCGGGTTTAGTTGTATCTGGGTGCAACCGAAGAGATAGTAGTGAAACCCGCCCCTACACCTTGACCCACCCAACCTTAATAACTGTGTGTTGTTTTACTAAGGGGTGGGGGGTAATACCCCTCATCGACTAAACTACAATATAGTAATGCACCCTCGATAAGCGCCCAACGCGGGCGTTTTTCGTGGTCGGTTGGCGAAGTTCAACCAAAAATTGTGAAGAATCATTACGCTAATCCACGTAAAGATTTAAGACATATTGCTGAGGCATCTTAATAGACGGAGGAAAGAAAATTGAACAAGAGCACCGAAACCCATTATCAGGACTTACGCACAACCTCGCTTAGAGGGTTAACGATGAATCCTGCATACAAGCCAAACAGGATATCGGTAGCACAAAAGCGTAAGTCCTGTTTTTTTAGAACAGTACCGAAAGCATCTATCCTTACCAATCCTTTCAGGGTGTATTGTCTTAGCCAACTCGGAGATTGATCAACTCTGGTAATGGTGTAATACTGTAATACCACAGATGCCGAGAACGGCTATAGTGGAAGCAATGGGCAATCCTGGTTAGCTCGATAACTCCGAATCAAAATAAAAAGCGGTTTTGGGAATTCAAGGAGTTTAACCCACGACATTTGTACAATCAGCTAACGCGAAGATTTCTCAATTCACAGCAGAGATTCAGCGTCCCGCCCTTGTACAACGGTAAACTCAATAATTTAAATCGACTAAAAAATGGTCAGTAAAATAGCAACATTTAGACTTCCAGAACAACTAAGTCAGGAAATTCGGTCTCGGGCTGAGGCATCAGGTCGCGATCGGACGGCGGTTGTGATTGAGGCGCTCAAGCAGGCATTTGGTTTCCCGCTTGAGGAATCGCACTCAACAACGATTGAGGAACTTCAGGAACAACTCACTACATTAGACAAAAAATACAAGCAGTTAAAAGAACAGCTTAATCAACTCAGCCAAGACACTCAGACAGCGAATCAACCCTATCAAGCGGTTCAGCCAGCCATCCCTGGCACGTTGGTAACGGGAACGATTAATCATCATCAAATTGGGGATACGGATCAAGCCTGGAAAACTCCTAGCCAAGTCGCCCAACTGGATCTGAATGATCCGATCATTGCCCAGGAACAGGATGAGTCAGAACTGCGGGAACTAACGACGCGGATTCAGCAGCAAGCGCGAATCTTTGACCAAGTTCTCTCGGCGTCTCCTGATCCCATCTGCGTCTTGGATCGCATGGGACGATTTACCTACGTGAATCTAGCGATCGCGCAATTGTTTGGCTTATCCCAAGCTCAAATTTTGGGCAAAACGGTACAGCAGTTAAACCTACCGCCTGAGGGACTCGAACTATTTAATAACCAACGGGAAGTTGTCTTCGCCACTCGACGCCCTTTGACCGATGAAATGAGTTACCCAACCCTTGGGGGTGTGCGTCATTACGAGTACATCCTCAGTCCGATTCTGGGTAACCACCATAGTGTGGAAGCGGTAATATGTACGGCTAGAGACATTACTGAACGCAAACGAGTTGAAGAATCACTGCGGGAATCAGAAGCGAATTACCGTCACTTATTTGAATTCGCCAACGATTCCATTTTTATTATTGACCTATCCACCAGTCGCATTTTAGATGCCAATCAGAATGGCTCCAGACGACTGGGGTATACCCGCAAAGAACTGCTGAATTTGAAGACTTGTGATATAGATGTGCCAATTGGAGAGGATCGCCAACGCACCATCAGTCAACGGATGCAAGCAACGGGGAGTATTATCTTTGAACATGCGCTGCGGCGTAAAGATGGGTCTCCGGTACAGGTAGAAATTAGTTCGCGAGTGATTGAGTATCGCGATCGCTTAGTGTCCCTGAGTTTTGTCCGCGATATTACCAAACGCAAACAAGCTGAGGAACGGTTGCGGTTATTAGAGTCGGCGGTATTCAATGCCAATGACGCGATCGTGATTACTGAAGCCCAACCCATTGACAAACCTGGTCCTCGGATCGTTTATGTCAACCAAGGCTTTACCCGGATGACAGGGTATACATCAGATGAAGTGATTGGCAAAACACCGCGTTTCTTACAAGGACCCAAAACCGATCGCGCCCAAGCCGATAAAATTCGTGATACCCTATGTCGATGGGAACCCGTGCGGGCGGAATTGATCAACTATCGCAAAGATGGTTCCGAGTTTTGGGTGGAACTGAATATTGTCCCCGTGGTTGATGAGAATGGAGAGTATACCCATTGGATGGCAATCGAGCGAGATATTAGCCAGCGCAAACAGCTAGAAACCGCCTCCGCCAAACGGGATCAGGAACGAACCGCTCAACTGTCTCAAGCCAATGCCTTGCTACAAGAACAATTGGCAAAACAGGAACAAATGGTTGCCAATCTTCACAGCCGTGAGGAACGCCAAGCGATCGCGTTGAAAGCGGGTAATGTGGGGATTTGGGATTGGAATCTGGAGAATGATGAATTCTACCTGGCGTCTAATTTGAAAACCATGCTGCGCTATGAAGATAACGAGATTATCAATACTAAAGCGGCTTGGTTAGATCTGATTCATCCCGATGATCGCCAACAGGTTGAAAATGAAATCAATGCTCATTTAGACGGGTCAACCACTCACTATGGCATGGAACACCGGATGGTGCAAAAAGA
>CAKZMA010000789.1 GCA_937127375.1 uncultured Coleofasciculus sp.
CCAAAATAGGGGTTTGGAAACCAAACCCCTACTGACGACAAACGAAACGAAAATCGATTTTGGTATCCTCATCAAACAAGATACCGTTATTGCCAAACTCGACTGTCGCGGCTTCAGCTGGCATTGCAGACAGAGCTAAGGCACTGCCAACGGCTAATCCGAGAACTGTTGATGTTTTTTTGAGATGCATAGTCTAGTGTTCGTGGTTGTTCTGTAAAAGCTTACTATGCCACCCAGTATAATATAGATTTCCTGATATACATCTCTCTTCCTGTAAAGTTTGAAGTCTCTCGTTAGATAGATTTTTTCGCCGCCACCCAACGACTGGCGATGGGCATCCGCCAACCCGTACCAAATGCCCGATCCGTAATTTTTAACCCTGGTGGTGCTTGGCGGCGCTTGAATTCTGCCCGCGCTACCATTCGCATCACTTTATGGACAATTTCTGGATCATGTCCGGCGTCGATAATTTGTTGGGCAGATTGATGGTCATGAATCAGGCGTTGTAAGATATCATCCAAGATGTCATAAGACGGTAACGAGTCTTGGTCAGTTTGATCCGGTTTGAGTTCAGCGCTGGGAGGTTTGGCTAAGACATTCGCAGGAATAATTTCTGGTTGAGTATCGGGTAATTGCTCTTTTAATTGCGCTGAGGTGGCTTGGCTGGCTTTTGTGGAATTTAGCCATTGACACAGGGAATACACACGGGTTTTGGGAACATCTGCGATCGCGGCTAATCCACCATTCATATCTCCATAGAGAGTACAGTATCCTACTGCCATCTCTGACTTATTCCCCGTCGAGATCAGCAGATAGTCAAACTTATTCGCGATCGCCATTAACAAGTTTCCCCGAATCCGGGCTTGAATATTCTCCTCGGCGGTGCCAAATTCGGTTCCAGCAAATAGGGGGTCTAAGGTTTGATCATACCCCTGCATTAAGTCACCAATGGGCAACGTATGGGTTTTAATCCCTAAATTTTTGGCTAACGCCAGGGCATCATTAATCGAGTGTTCAGAGGTATGGGGAGATGGCATAAGCACACCGAGTACATTTTCCCTACCCAACGCTTCCGTGGCAAGGGCAGCAACCAGGGATGAATCAATTCCCCCACTCAAACCAATCACTACCCGTTTAAAGCCACATTTACGGGCATAGTCTTGGATTCCTAGAACTAAAGCAGACCAAATTTGAGCATTGGTACTTTCGGGGGCGGGTGCGATCGCACTCTTGAGTAAATCTCCTTGGACTGGATCAAAGTCTACCAGTAAAACATCGGTTTCAAACGCTGGGGCGCGACAAACCATTTCCCCGGTGCGGTTAAATCCCACACTACTTCCATCAAAGATTAAATCGTCGTTTCCCCCCACCTGATTGGCGTAGAGAATCGGTTGCTGGTAACGCTTGGCACTATGTTGCAGCATGGCTTCCCGCAGTTGCTGCTTGCCTACACTATAGGGCGAGGCGGAAAGATTCACAATTAAGTCAACCTGCTGCTGGATTAAGTCGGTAATCGGATTGAACTGATACGTGCGCTTTCCCCAAAACTCCTCATCGTTCCAGAGATCCTCGCAAATCGTCACACCAATTTTAATCGGGGTAGCTGACTTTGCCTTTAAGGTAAAGGAATTACTCTGGACTCCAGCTTCAAAATAACGGTTCTCATCAAAGACATCATAGGTGGGCAACAGGCGCTTATGAAACACCTGCTGCACCTTACCGCCCTCCAACAGGGCAATACTATTAAATAACGGTTTACCTCCCGAACTCTCCGCTTTAGGATTCGCTGTCACCGTTCCCACTAAAACTGCTAGGGTTGAGGGTAACTGTTCGGCTAAGTTGTCCAGACAGTCTGTCATGGACTCCATAAAACTGGGATTTAATAGTAAGTCTCGCGGCGGATATCCACAGAGGGAGAGTTCTGGCGTCAATAAGAGGCGGACACCCTGACGGGCTGCTTGATTTGCCGCATCAAGGATTTTTTGGGCATTGCTGGTTGAGTCGCCAATCGTGGGATTGAGTTGTGCGATCGCAAGTTTCATGGAAAACACACAATAGGCTAGCTAGGTTCAAGCTAACATGGGATTCGTCGTTAGTCATTCCGTCTTTGGTCTAATCTGGTGTCAATCTGGCTTTTTTGATTTCCCTCAAACTTCCGCCACAAAATAAAATATAGACAAGCAGGTACATTGAAACAGTCTTGCCCGGGGTGGGTAAAACTCAAGTTGAATCACAGACTTTTGCTAACCTGTCAAACCTGATGACAGGAACTGGCGGTGGCGGTAGCTGTCAGCTTCCAACGTAAGCACTGTCTACCCGATTGAGTCTAACGCTGGACTCCCGCGAATCATGTTGAAAGTGACTGTGGCAATAGATCTCAGGATTATATTAGGAGAACATTAAAGCATGGGTGGTCTCAAACATTTTACCTACCTCGGTGGGATGACGCTAACGATCGGGTTAACGTTGGCTTTCGCCGCACCTCAACTCAAAGCACAGTCGTTCGATATTAGTTTAGAGTTTCCTGAAGGAGAAGATATTGGTGCCCCTGAGAGGACTGGCGGGGGAGGACAAAGAGGTATACCGAATATACCTTGTGTTCCCGGAAATAGAAGATTAACGGCGCTAACGCCAACGAATAATCTAATTACCACCATATCCCCCAACCCTAAATTATTTTGGTATGTTCCCCCCACGACAGCCCAGGCAGCCGATTTTCTACTTTTGGACGAGCAAAACCAGGAAATTTATTATACGAGGATACCCCTAACCCATAGAGCCGGTATCGTAGAACTCAAGCTTCCTGATTACATATCTCTGACAACGGAAAAACGGTATCTTTGGACATTTGCCTTAGTGTGTAATACTGATGATCGCAGTCAGGATCATTTTGCTCGAGGGTGGATTCAGCGTCAACCCCTGCAGACGGGAATTGCCCCACCCGAAGAACTGAACACTCTTCTTGATCAACTCGTTTATGAACCCGAAGGGATCAAAAAACGTCTCCAAGAGGAAGGATCTAACTATGCTCAAGAAAGGATTTGGGCAGAAACGCTGATGATTTTAGCTCGACTCTATCAGCAATTTCCCAATGACTCCGCGATCGCAGATGAGATGCAAGAATTGTTAACGTCGGTTGAGTTGGATAATATTCCAATTAACTGTTGGGTTCACTCCTGTTCGGTTGAGACTCAAGATGCTGAGGAGACTCAAGATGCTGAGGAGACTCAAGATGCTGAGGCGATGAGAGAACTGAATAAACCCCTGTAACTTAGTCGGGGCGGGTTTAGTAAAATCCGGGTGGCAAGAAACAATCATAGTGAAACCCGCCCCTACACACTCATGCACCATGCCCAACGAAGCGAACGGTCAAATGTATAAATTCTGTAAGCGGTGGCTTTGGCAATGGCGCGGCGTTTGGATAGTTACCCCAACAGTTACGGGTTTGATCATTCTCCTGCGGTGGACTGGGATGCTGCAAACTTGGGAATGGACAGCTTATGATCAATATATGCGTTGGCGTCCCTCTGAACCCTTGGATCAGCGAATTGGGATCGTGGGGATTGATGAGGCGGATGTGAAAAAAATTGGGCAACTTTCTCGATCTATTCTTCCGGATCAGATTTATGCCCAAGCTATTGCTAAACTCAAAACCCATAACCCTAAAGCCATTGGTTTGGATGTTTATCGGGATTTACCCGTACAACCGGGTCATCAGGAATTAGTCCAAGTCTTTGAAACAACCCCCAATCTGGTGGGGATTGAGAAAGTGGTTGGCGATAAGCGCCAGGATGCTGTCGCCGCCCCCCCAGCGTTAAAAGCCAAGGGGCAAGTGGGCGCTAATGATGTCATCTTTGATGCCGATACTAAAGTCCGACGGGCACTCTTACAAGTTGAAGATATCAATGGAGATGTTATTCCCAGTTTCGGATTTTATCTAGCACTTCTCTATCTTGATGCTCAAGGAATTAGCCCAAAACCAATACCTGGCGAACCCAATACCTGGCGGTTGGGAAAAAGCACGTTTTCTCGCTTCCAAAAAAATGATGGGGGTTATGTCCGCACGGATGCTGGTGGCTACCAAATCTTATTAAATTATCGAGGGAGCAAGAAACACTTTGAAACGATCTCATTGCATGATCTTCTAGAGGATCGTATCCCTCCCGATTGGGGACGCGATCGCATTATTCTGATCGGCTTTGTCGGGGAGAGTTTCCAAGACTGGATTTTTACCCCCTATAGTAGCAGTTGGTTCGCTTTGCCCGAACGCATGTCTGGGGTAGAATTACATGCTAATATTACCAGTCAAATCCTGAGTGCGGCTTTAGAAGGACGCCCCCTCATTCAAACTTGGTCCCCACTGCAAGAAAACCTATGGATTTTTTTCTGGTCTACTGTAGGCGCTATTATAACCTGGCAGGGACGCTATCAGAAGAAAAGGCGACGGGTCTCTGTACAACGATTTTTGAGGCTGATCCTGGCAGGGGGTGTCCTGTTGGGTAGTACTTATGGGGCGTTTTTAATCGGGTGGTGGATTCCTGTCGTTCCGCCTCTTTTGGCTTTATCAGGTTCAGTGGTGGCGATTACCAGTTATCTTGCCCATCAAGGGGGTAAAATCCGCGAAACCTTTGGACGTTATCTCACCAATGAAGTTGTGGCGAATGTCTTAGAAAATCCTGAAGGGGCTAAATTAGGTGGTGAACGGCGCACGATTACTATCTTAACGTCTGATTTAAGAGGGTTTACTGCCCTGACTGAACGTTTAATGCCAGAAGAAGTGGTGAATATTCTCAACTTTTACTTTGCCACGATGACGGATGTGATTACTCATTACCAAGGAACAATTGATGAATTTCTTGGGGATGGAATTTTGGTTTTGTTTGGTGCGCCGACGCTGCGTGACGATGACGCCCAACGCGCGATCGCTTGCGCCGTGGCGATGCAGTTGGCGATGACATCGGTCAATGAACGAATGAAACATCTGGGTTTACCTCCGTTGACTATGGGCATTGGGATTAATACGGGGGATGTTGTAGTGGGCAATATTGGGTCATCGAAGCGAACAAAATATGGAGTAGTGGGTTCTCAGGTTAATTTAGCCTATCGCATCGAATCCTATACGACAGACAGTCAAATTTTTATCTCTCAGTCTACTCTAAATGCTGCGGGAACTTGGGTGAGAATTGATAGCAAGATACGGGTTCAACCTAAAGGATTACCCGAACCTATTCCCATTTATGAAGTGGGGGGAATTGGCAAACCTTACTACTTGTTTTTAGCTAAACCTGATGAGCAATTTCTGCCCTTGGTCGATCCGATTCCTTTACACTACACGTTTTTGGAAGGCAAGCATGTCAGCGATATATTTTTTCGAGGAACTTTAGTCAAACTTTCTGCCAAAGGTGGCGAGATTAAATCAGAACAATTTATTAAACCTTTGACGAATATAAAGATCAATTTATTTATGGGTGATAAATTAATCTCAGTGAGTGAGGATATCTATGCCAAAGTGTTAGATAAACTCAGTGATGATCATTCGTTTTATATTCACTTTACGTTTTTACCGCCCCCTGTAGAAACGATGTTATCCAATCGTTATAAGTTACTGCGTCAACGTCAGGGCGAAAGTCAAGAACAGGCAATAAAACCTTAGAACACCAGTCCAGTAATCGGATGATCTACTTGAATTGTGCCAAAATGGGAACAAGACGAGGACATGATATGATGCTGCCGATAGTGTGGTTGAGGTGTTTTAAAACTGGAGTTTAGACTAATTCTGAAAATCCCAAATTTTAGTCTAAAGTCCAGTTAAAATTGATAGCGGAGTTGAGCTTTAACCCCATGGTCGGTGTAGTCTTCGCGCCCGACGACCGTTTCGTAATCGATCGCGCCGGAAAAATTCGGGGAAAACTGCACGTCCATTCCAGCGCCTAATCTCACGTAATCGCGATCGGGGTCGTCTGTAGTCGCCCGGATCGGAATGCCCGGTTGGGTGAGGAGTTCCGTCTCGATTTCGCGGCTGTCGTTGGCGAACTGGTGTTCGTAACGTGCCCGGAAATTGGGTGTCACTATAGTGTTGCCAACGTTGAACCCATAAGCCGCCTGAACACCCGCACTGAGAACCAGCGATTCTGCTTCTTGGTCTTGGACTTTCATGTTGAGGCTACCCGCACCTTCCTCTGTGTAGTCATCAATTTCCACGCGATCGTAGCGAACTCCTACCGTTGGTCCATAAGACAAGTTGCCCGATCTGACATTGTAACCACCGTTCACATCAACCGAGAGTTGATTCCCGTCCGGGTCAGCAGTAGCCCTGCGGTTGTCGAATTCGATTTGGCGGGTTATCTCATAGTCATTCCAACCATAACTGACAAGGGTATCCGTATAAAAGTTACCCCGATTATAGTTGCCATAGATAGAAACGGCATAACCATCAACTTCAACCTCGCCAAGGTCATGATCAAATTCGGTGTCATTGCTGAGGCGACTGACAGCAACTCCCAGCGCGAGGTCGCCCGTGACGCGGTAATCAACGCCAGCAGTAACCCCTGTCGTCGTGAAATCATAGCCCGGTTCGCTATTGCTGGTATCTTTATCGCCGAAGTTGATGTCACCGTTGACAAAGGCACCAAATCGTTGTTCGGGGGGAGTTTCGCGGACACCTCGCAGGGACTGGAGCCGAGCGTCAATCGTTTGAGTCTGCCTGCGAGCAACGCTTAAGGCAATGTCGGCTTGGGGGATAACGGTTTGAGGACTAATCAGCACTGCCAAAGCCGCTTCTCCAAACAGCTCATGAACGGCAGCAGTAGGATGAATATCATCCCAAAAAAAATACTCGTCGGGGTTGGAACAAACCGTATTGGTTGCCTCATTTAAGCATGGTTCGGTCACGTTAGTTATGCCGTATCTGGCTGGCTCGGCGAGAACTTCATTAACCAGAGGATTGACATCGAGCGGTACGATCTGAACTTCACGGTTTTGAGCTAATGTTTGCAAAGCGGCGTTTAAGTTGCGGTTATATTGATTAACGGCGGCGGTGAAGGCGTCGGCAGCAAGGGGAGAGGCTAATCCTAGAGGCGTCCTTCCCAAATCTGGCAGGTTGACTACGATAATCGTTTCAGCGCCTTTTGCAATCAGCGTTTTCACCGCATTGGATATGTTGTTGACCGTGGTTGTCGTGTCTATATCTGCTGGGTTTGTGCCTGGAACTACATCGATGTAGTCGTTGGCACCGCCCCAAACGGTATAAAGCCCATTAGCATCGAGTGGTTGGGTTGTGGTGGTAAACTCAATAACCTGTTCTAGCACGTCCTCTGAGGTTGCCCCACCAAGGGCAAAGTTATTAGCTGGATTGTGATCAAGTCCTAACTCCAATCCCAGAACTTCCACCCAGACTAAACCGTTAGTAAAACGTCCCTCAAAATAGGGAGGGCTAGGAGGGAAGAGACCTTCAGAGCGTTCAAATGAGTTGCCAACATCTGACAGACTATCGCCAAAGATGTAAAATTCCTCAAAGTTCTGTGCCGAAGCATCGAGCGGCAACAGGGTAGATAATAAAATAGATGCGATCGCTAGAGCTTGTTTTTGCATGACTATTACCCTAAGCTGAATAGCACTGACTTAAGCACCAATCTGCTCCGTAAACGTTAATAATATTATATCTGCCAAATGACCCCTAATAAAAAAGCCTGAAACTACCCACATTTCGCACTTCAAAATGCAGTATATAAGCTGCCCTTCTCCCTTCATCTAGAAAATAGGCGTTCGCTTGAGAATCGGGGTAGGCTTACCTAAGTAAAACCCTTGGGCATAATCTACACCTAACGCCTGCAATCGTTCCAGAATTGCCACATTTTCCACGTATTCGGCAATAGTCTTAATTTGCTTCGCCTTAGCCATTTGTACAATAGCAGAGACAATCGCTTCAGAGATAGGATTCTGCACCACATCCCGCACAAACATACCATCAATTTTGACAAAATCTAAGGGTAATTCCTTAAGATACGCTAAACTGGACATGCCTGTACCAAAATCATCCAAAGCAAACTGACAACCTAGGTTTTGTAAACGCTGGATAAATTGCCGGGTTCTGTCTATGTTGATTAAGGCTACCGTTTCAGTAATCTCAAAGACTAAACTACTGGGGGGAACCGGATGATTCATCACGGCATTTTCCAGAAAGTCGAGGAAGCTGTCATCATTGACACTGGAACCGGAAAGGTTAAAGGCAATAATACACCCACAATAATAATCCCTTGCCCAACAGCCCATACATTTACTCGGGTGGTAAATGCCATTGAAAAAGGATTCTAGAACCCAACGATCAATAGATGGCATTAATCCGGATTCTTCAGCACAGGGAAGAAAGTAGTTGGGTGGGATAATTCTACCATCTTGTCCCACCATTCGGATTAAAATTTCCTTGTGAACATGACCCTTTTCTCTGTTAACGAGAGGGAAAATCGGTTGAAAGTATAAGCAAAAACGATCTTCTATAAGAGCATTTCGTAATGCTTGACTACTCGTTGGTTCTTGATAGATATGTTCTTGCACATTTTTCACCTCCAATTTGCCACCTGCTGCTCTTTACCCAAATGTTACCAGAAAGGGGTTATAGAACAGGTAATAGGGATAACAATTAAGCCTGAATGAGGGAAGAAACAAAGTGATGTAGCAATTCTCAATGAGTTAGAGAATCGTCTGTTTCCAGTTAAGCGCTCCTTTGACTCACCAAAATCTTTACGACTCAAGTCGAATCGCTATCGGTTTATTGTTGGGATAAGCGTTTAACGGTTGCACCCCCTAAGCGCTGATCCGCATCTTCCAGTAAAGTAGGAATTGTATCAGCATGGGGACTCTGGTGTAAACATGCCTGAAGGTTGATTTTTCTGACTTGATTAGCTTTAGCACCCGGAAACCAGTGTCCCGCATTGGTTAAGAGGTTGTAACGCATTTTAGCATATTCAACCATATCATAGGCGATCGCTAAATTTCTTAGCCACAAAATCACCGGGATATTCACACCACCGGGGGTTTCCTCGTGGCTGGGTAAACCGATGTGCCAGGTTTTGAACCAATCTTCACCGAGTCGTGCGATCGCGGCGGCTTCTAATCGTGCCACAATTGGGGGTAATATTTCATCAACCTGATCCAATAACTCAACCGCCTTCAGGTGTTCATCAAAATCACTGGGGCGAGATGCACCTAAACTCAAGGTATGCACCTGGGGATGAGACAGGCAAAACAAGTCATTAAATACCATTGGACTCAAGGGTTTACAAAGTTCAACTAATCGCTGTGGCGGTTTATACAGCATTCCCCCTTTATCCGACGGACTAATAATAAAAACGCCCATATCATGACGAGTTGCGGCTTCAATTGCTGCCCAATTAAATTGATTGATATAGTACCAGTGCAGATTTACATAATCAAACTGATCCGTCTCAATAGTTTTGATAATTACGTCGGTAGCACCGTGGGTAGAAAAGCCAATAAACCGCACTTTGCCTTGGGCTTGTAACTGACGCGCCACATCCATACAGCCTCCAGGACGAATGCTATCCTGGAGCAATTGCGGCGTGTTTATGCCATGAACTCCCAGCAAATCAACATAGTCAAGGTTGAGGAATTTCAACGACTGCTCAAACTGACGTCGAAATTCTTTGGGATCTGGTTTAGGACTAACTTTTGTCTGGACAATTAATTGATCACGGGAAAATTTGGGCAAAATTTTGCCTAACTGCATTTCTGATGTACCATAACCCCGCGCTGTTTCAATATGATTAATACCGACTTCAATCGAGCGACGAATGGTTGCTTCTAAGTTGTGTTGATTATCTTTCGGAATTAACCAGGCGGGCATATCTTTCCATTTGAATTGATACCGCATCCCGCCGCAGGAAAATACTGGTATTTGTAGTTCGGTGCGTCCAAATCGTCTGTACTGCATCATAAAAATCTTTAGAAGTCAAGTCCTTAACGGGTGAATCTTAAAAATTTGTATTCAACCTATCTTCACTTTAAGCCAAAGCCAAAATATCTGGCGATGGGAACGGTGGAAAAAAGGTAAAGTCTTCGCAACGCCGTCCAATGACATGATTAGAAGGCAACTGGGTATCAGGACGTAATCACAATTTCACCAAAGATGAACAAATAGGCTTGACTGACAGATAAGCTGTCATGCATTTAAATTGGGTATTAGTAAGTCGTAGACTATCCCCATCCCTCAATGACTCGATTTCCCCATGACCAATTTGCCAAGGATTATCTTGACCAACTCTTGTCCCCAATCGGAAAAGTGGAAACCAGTCGCGACATTGCTGGGGAAGTGCGAGAGGTTGACGTTTTATTTATCCCCACCTCTATCTCAGATGACTACCTCCTCTCTCTGGGACTTTTAGGGCGCTTTGTCACAACTCCTGCTGTCTTTGAACCTTTTCGCAACGCCGTCACCGCCGATCAAATTTGTGATTGTCTGGCGAAACTGTTTGACCTACATCGGGAATTGAGACGACGCGCCAGACGGGAATCCACTTCCATTAATTTGAGTGAACTCTCCCAATTATGGATACTCACCCCCACCGCCTCAACACCCTTACTCGATAGCTTTGCAGCCTTCAGTGACGAGCAAAACTGGTTAAGTGGACTCTACTTTCTCCCCCAGGCTTTCCGAACAACCATCGTCGTCATCCACCAACTCCCCCGTACCCCCCAAACCCTATGGCTGAGACTTCTGGGAAAGGGCAGAGTCCAACAGCAAGCCATCGAGGAGATTACCGCATTACCCGAAGACAGCCAACGGCGGGAGTCTACGCTAGAGTTATTGTATAACTTGCAAGCCAACTTACAAGCCAATCAAGAACAACCCTTAGACACAGAGGAGAGGGAGTTAATTATGGCATTAGCACCCCTTTATCGGCAACAACTGGATGCGGCTCGGCAACAAGCCAGGGAAGAAGCTATGCAACAGGGATTACAACAGGGATTACAACAGGGATTACAACAGGGATTACAACAGGGATTACAACAGGGATTACAACAAGGACATCGGCTGATGCTCGAAAACGTTCTCCAGACTCGCTTGGGACAGTTAACCTCTACCCTCGCTGCTTTAATCACTCCCTTATCGGCATTGCCCTCTCAGCAGTTAACTCCCTTTCTACTGCAACTGTCTCAACTCGAAAATAGTGAATCAGGAATTCAACAGGCACAGCGTTTCATTGTCGAAAATTTACTCATAATTCGTTTTGGAGAATTGGACGCTCAACTCACCGCACTGGTCACTCCTTTATTAGGATTACCCCCCCAAGACTTAAGCCAATACCTCTCACAATTGTCTCAGCTATCCCGTGAGCAACTCCTGGCTCGATTTCCCCAAGCCAGTTCTTAAACGTTCCGTTGTCGTTTCCTCAGAGGAGCGAGCTGGGGGAAGTTTGACCATAAACTGGCAACGTAAAATAAAAGGTACTTCCAGAACCTAGGGTACTTTCCGCCCAAATTCCCCCCCCATGTTGCTGGATAATGCTGCGGCAAATCGCTAATCCTAAACCGGTACCTCCTTTTTGGCGGGAATCGGAAACATCGACTTGCTGAAATCGCCCAAAGATGCGTTCAAGGTGTTCCGTGGGAATTCCTCGTCCTTGGTCGGTAACGTGAAATAAAATACAATCTGACTGATGTTGCACACCCACGGTGATCGTGGTATTTCTCTCAGAAAACTTGATCGCATTACTCAACAGATTCGTCAGGGTTTGAATAATAGTATCAGGGGCAACATAGACTTGAGCTGATAGGGGAGTCACCTGGATAGCAATTCCCGCCGCCTCTGCGATCGCATCTATCGCTTCTACCGAATGTTTGATTAAATCTGCCACATCGCAGACTTCCTTAACTAGCGTCACTTGACCAAAATCCAAGCGTTCTAAACTGAGGATGTCATTCACCAACCGTCCTAAGCGATCGCAGTCTGTTACCGCAATATCTAACATCCGTTTGGCTTTGTCGGGTTGATTATCATAGACTCCCATCTTAAGCAAACCCAGAGAACCGCGCATTGAGGTGAGTGGGGTGCGAAGTTCATGACTAACCAGGGAGATAAATTCATTTTTCATCCGTTCCACAGCCTGACGTTGGGTAATATCTTCGCCAATACTCATGATTCCTGCGATCGCGCCAGTAATATCTCTTAGCACGGTATTATTCCACGCAATCAGTCGTTCTTCACCGGATTTGGTCAGAATGGAGTTCTGGTAGTAGGCGTAGCTGTTGTGGTATAAAAGTTCATGGAAAGTTTGTTTAAGCTGCGGCTGATCGGAGGATGGGATAAATGTATTGAACCAGTTTTTCCCGAAAACTTCGGCTGAAGTATAGCCAGTTAAGCCTAAGCCAAAGGGGTTCATATACTCCACATCCCCCTGCCAATCTAAGCCAACAACCAGTAGTTGCACATTCTCTAACAGCGATCGCCATCGACGTTCCGTTTCTTGCAGGATCTGTTGGGTTTGATGACGCACGCGAATCTCTTGCTGTAAGCAGGCATTTTGTTCGGTGAGTTGCTGGGTTAACGCCCGCAGTTGCAGGTGAGTCTGGACGCGAAGTAACACCTCTTCAAGCTGAATTGGCTTGCTGATATAGTCTACAGCACCCAGCTTTAGCCCCTTAATCTTGTAACTAGGATTCGCGCGATCGGTAACGGCTGTCATAAAAATAACTGGAATATCTTGGGTTTCCTCCTGCGCTTTTAAACGACGACAGACTTCAAACCCGTCCATTTCTGGCATCACCACATCCAACAAAATTAGATCCGGTAAGGTTATTGCCACAATTTTTAACGCTTGGACGCCACTTTTAACCGCAAGGACGTTAAATCCTGCTTTCATTAAAAAATCTGAGACTAATTGCAGATTAGCCACAGTATCATCAACCAATAAGATTTGGGGCAAGGAAGAGGACATGAACGGACTGGCATGACTGAATTTTGCAAAAAGCGGCACGTTGCCATTTTTATTGTTGCATAAGTGGGTGACTTTGAACTCAGACCTTGCGCCATTTTCAGTTCGCCTATTTTTTATCGTTCAATTGTCCTTTTCCTGTAATTTTTCCTAAGGGCGGGTTTAGTCCAGTTACAAGTTTTATCAATAACCTTGTCGGTACAACCCGCGCCGACAAATTGTCTTATTCTGCCTCTTATCTTTTGCTCAATTGACTCCTAATTAATGTTAATGACTCACCATCCAAGGGCGTCCATTTTTCTGCTGACTATACTTTGGTGTTGTCGATTCTGTAGAACCCTTCACCAGTCGCGGTTCCTTTGGTTTGGGTAAACTCCCCGAATTTAAATTCACCATGGGCGCAGAAAATACCCGTTTCGCTATCACCTGACAAGTTGGACAAAGCAGGGGTGTTCCTGCTTCTGCTAATGTGCGCCATTTCTCAAAATCCCCACAAGTATTACAGCGAAATTCGTACAACGGCATATCTTTTTTCTCCTGATAACCTTCTACTCTCTACTTTCTTATACTAAGTTGGCAGAATTGGCTGATTAAAAATTTCCGTGGGCAAGGCTAATGTACAACAGGCATTAGGAATATCCACAATTCCACTGATCCGCCCTTCAATTGGCGCACAACTTAACAGTAAATAGGCTTGTTCTCCCGTAAACCCAAACTTTTTCAGGTATTCAATCGCATTTAAACACGCCCGCCGATAAGCGACATGAGCATCTAAATAATATTGCTGCCCAGTCACTTCATCAACTGAAATCCCTTCAAAAACTAAATACTCAGAATAGCGCGGTTCAACGGGTCCCGGTTTAAAAATTGGATTAGTCATCCCATATTTTTCTACACCCCCTTTAATAATATCGACATGCAGATCAATATAACCCGACATTTCAATCGCACCGCAGAAGGAAATCTCACCATCTCCCTGGGAAAAATGAATATCTCCCATAGACAGTTTTGCACCATCTACATAGACTGGGAAATAAATCCGTGACCCTCTCGATAGATTCTTAATATCACAATTTCCCCCATGTTCACGCGGCGGAACCGTGCGGGCGGCTTCAGCGGCAACTCGGTCAAATTCTGCCCCTTTTAACGACCCTAAAATTGCATTTTGCGGGTTGGGTAATGCGGCTAAGGGTGGCACACGATTAGGATTTGTTGCCACCAATTCCGCTTCTCGTTTATTCCATTGTGCCAATAATTCTGCTGACGGCGCACACCCAATTAAACCGGGATGAGTAATTCCGGCAAATCGCACGCCGGGAATATGACGAGAATGAGTATAAATCCCCTGTAAATCCCATATCGCTTTAGCCGCATTGGGAAAATGATCTGTGAGAAATCCACCACCATTTTCTCTAGCGAAAATACCCGTAAAGCCCCATTCATCCCCTGGTAATGCACCAATATCTAATAAATCAACAACCAGAATATCCCCCGGTTGCGCCCCATTCACATGAATAGGTCCACTCAACACATGCACCACCGTTAAGTCTACATCCCGCACATCATCGGGGTTATCATTATTTTTAATTTGCCCATCTGTCCAATCTTTACATTCAATGCGAAAGACATCGCCAGGATTGACAGAAACCACTGCAGGAATATCAGGATGCCAGCGATTATGACCGACTAACTCCTGTTCTGACATGGGTTTAGTTAGGTCTACTTTAAATAGAACGTCGGGCATAGAATACCTCTGATGAATAGATTGTTTTGCTGTAACTATTCAACGAGGAAATGAAAAACAATTACTGTATAATTAAATACA
The DNA here is from genome assembly GCA_937127375.1 of uncultured Coleofasciculus sp. Taxonomy (GTDB): domain Bacteria; phylum Cyanobacteriota; class Cyanobacteriia; order Cyanobacteriales; family Coleofasciculaceae; genus Coleofasciculus. Next base: position 14,776 of record CAKZMA010000789.1, read on the forward strand.
AAAAACAGCTTATATTTAATAGAGAAGCTTTTTAATATTAAATAGTGTAAATAAACCTATCCATTAAAGGAGAGTTTTTGCCTAAAGCTAATTCATTAAAAGCTTAACTAATTCTTGAGTGATGGGAAAACCCGTTTGAGACTCGACATGTAAAAACATCGGGCTAGGATTTGCTTCTAAAAATACATACTCACCCTTGGAACTCAGACGCCAATCAATGGCTGTCCACTCCAGCATTAAGGCTTTGGTAATGGCTAAACACTGCTGTTGAACCCTATCTGGTAATTCGACTGGACGTAATTCCGCCTGTAAATCTTGCCGAAAATCCAAAGCCGGAGAGCGAATTTCCACAGAATAGACAGATCCATTAATTACATAACTGCGAATATTTGTTCCGGGAATATACTCCTGTATTGTAACTGGCGAAAGACCGAGAACTAATTTCAGTCGTTCCGGTTCTAAGTGAGATTCTTTAAGCAACTGAGTATGTGTCCCGCCATAGACGGGCTTAAAAACTAGCGTGTGCTGCGATTGAGCGAATTTAAGGACTTGCTCTGAATCATTACTAATTAAGGACATCTTCAGAGTTGCCGAGGATTAAAATATTCATCAATCAAATCGGAATTCTCGATCAGGTGAGTTAGGGCAGATACCAATCAAGCCAATCAGTGTTGAATTTAAGATAAACCAAACTCTATTAGGTTCTGTAAATAGTCTTCCAAGCCTTACAACTAACAAATGATAATCTCCGCCGTTAACTTAAATTTTCCCTAACTCCTTAACAGCTTAGTCAAGCGCCGATAGCTTGGCGTAACCATTGAATTTGACCCAACTTTTCCGTTTTCTTGCTCAGTGTGATCGGGATTTCAATCACAAACTCTGTGCCGATACCCACTTGAGAATTACAGGTAATTTTTCCTTTGTGTTTCTCAATAATTTGATAACTTACGGCTAATCCCAATCCTGTCCCTTGTCCTACAGGTTTTGTGGTGAAAAACGGTTCAAACAAATGCTCTTGCAAATGAGCAGGAATACCTAAACCATTATCGGAAATCCGAATAATCACAGTTGAGTTTAACTCAGCTATTTCCGTACTAATCCTAATCTGGGGTATAAAGGAATCATTCTGCTGGCTTTTTTCGTCTAACGCCTCAATCGCATTACCGAGAATATTGATAAACACTTGATTCAGTTGCCCCGGATAACACTCTACTTTAGGTAACGTACTCAATTGTTTATTCACTTCAATAGCGGGTCTTTTAGGCTTTTTATTGAGGCGATTCTGTAAGAGGATCAAGGTACTCTCCAACCCTTGATGTAAATCAGTTGTCTTCATCTGGGCTTCATTCAGGTGCGAAAAATGCTGGAGCGATCGCACAATGTCTTGAACCCGAACAACGCCTTCTCGAATCGAGTTGAGGGCTTTGGGAAAATCTGTCCTGAGAAAGTCAAGCTCAACCGCTTCCATTTGCTCTTGAATCGGGGCAACAGGGTGAGGATAATACTGTTGATAGAGATCGATCAATTTGAGCAGATCACACCCATATTGATGGGCAAAGCCAACATTTCCGGAAATAAAACCAATGGGATTATTAATCTCATGGGCAATTCCCGCTACCAATTGTCCCAAGGATGCCATTTTTTTTGTTTGGACTAACTGCGCTTGGGCATTTTTGAGTTCACACAATGTAAGTTCTAACTGATACGCTTTTTTCCGTTCCCGCGCTTCTGACTCTCGCAAAGCCTCCTCCGCTTGTCTGCGATCGCTAATATCCCGATGAGTCCCTGTCATCCTTACTGGGTTCCCTGCTTCATCCCACTCAAAGACTTTACCGCGAGACAAAATCCACTTCCATTTCCCCGTTTTACATCGCATCCTAAATTCGACTTCATAGATAGGAATCAATCTATCTATATAAGCCTTTAATACGGCTTTCACTCTTGATAAATCCTCAGGATGCACCAATTGTTCAAACGCCTGAAAATTATCGTCGATTTCGTATTCTGCATACCCCAGCATCGCTTTCCACTGCGGATTAAAATAAATATCTCCAGTGATTAATTGCCAATCCCATAATCCCAAATCACTCCCAGATAACGCCATTTGCAGTCGTTCTTCGGAAATGCGTAAGGCGGATTGGGTTAACACCTGTTCTGTAATATCATTTAGGGTTCCTGTGGTTCCCGAAACCGTACCATCGGCGGCAAAATTTATCCGCGCATGTACCTCCAACCAACGAATTTCACCCGATTTCGTCAGGTAGCGTACCGTAGGGCGACAGGATTGTTGGACTCCAGTAATCAGCGCATCAAAGTTGTTTCGTCCCTTTTGCCAGTCATCCGGATGAATACCGTTTAAAAAGGATGTTCCGATACTTTCAGCAATTGAAAAGCCAGTAATTTCTGTCCAAGCCCGATTCAGGAATGTCCAATGTCCATGGGTATCAGTTTGGAAAATGACTTCTTTGACATTATCGATAACCGACTGATATTTTTCCTGATTCAGACGTTGGCATTCTTGGCGTTTCTGACTGTCAATCGCATGACGAAATGCCCGAATTAAGCGGTAACTTTTGAGATTTTCCGTTACCTGATCATCCGGTGTCCCCGCTTGGATAACTTGCAGGGTTAAGGGTTCATCCTGGTTAGCCCTTAATCCGAGAATTGGCAGGGTTAAGCCCAACTGTTTTATCTGAGTAACCGTATCGAAAACGTGAGGATCAGCGTGGGACAAATGAACGACGATAAGATCAAACGCTTCCTGACTTAATCGGGTTAGGGCTTGACAACTCTGCCTAACTTGTTGAATAATAAACGAATATCTAATTTCAGAACATAATCCTTCTCCCAATAGTTTTATCGTTTGGTAACCATCTTCGACGATGAGAATCTTCAGCGATATAGTGTTGGGGTTTTGGGTAGGGTCTAGCACCGATAACATAAGATTTGCCTAAGAACCTGTTTCTACTCAGTTTGACTGTTATTTAAAATGGAAGATCAGGCTGTAGTAAATTCAACTGTGACAGTTTATAAACTGAACTACAGTTGTACACGCCTACTCTCGGTCTAATTTCTATTCAGAATGTTTTCAAAGCTCTGCAAATTTATTCAAATCCAGATAAAATTTCTAATTGACTCTCTCTAGATAGAACGTCAGTTCCGTAATCGAAGTTGTGACTTCATGATAGTTAGGGATTCGGTCATCAATTCATATTTTTAATATTAATTTAATTTATACTTAATATAAGTTAAAGCTATAAAATTCCTATTCGTTGTTCGTTGTCATTTATCGGGGGTAGTTGACTCCACAAACCGAGAGCGGTGGGAATCATCATATTACTTCTAGAACCACCTATGCTCCTCCTGCTGGCGCAGAGGTGGTCAGAAACGTTTGCCTTCATGCCCTCTTAGGGAACAGGTTTTACTGGGTCAAGCCATGTTCAAGAGCATAACGGACTAACTCGGTGCGGCTATTGGTTCCAGTTTTGCTAAACAAGCGACTGACATATTTCTCCACATTGCGGACACTGGTTTCCAGGCGGCGGGCAATTTCTTTATTCATCAGCCCTTGGGCAACCAAATCCAGAACACTTTGCTCTCGCGGCGTAAAGTCAATGCGGATGGGTGGGGGAGTTTGGGAAATATTACCCCGTTGAGCCAACATTTCACGAATCGCAGTTAGCTCTTTTTCGATATTCCCTAAATCCGCCGTACCCGCCGTTTCCTGTGCAGTAGCAGCACGACGTTCCAGTAAATTCTCGACAATGGCGACCAATTCATCCGTATCAAATGGTTTGGACAGATAAGCATCACAACCTGCCTGATACCCTTGAATCCGGTCTGTAGTCATACCTCTAGCCGTGAGAAAAACCACTGGCAGTGATTTGAAACGCGGGTCTTCTCGCAGCTTCTGAAGAAACTGATACCCATCTACTTGAGGCATCATAATATCGGTGATTACAAGATCAGGTGTTTTTTGTTGCAGCATTTGCCATGCATCATTCGCATTACTGGCAACATCGACGGTAAAACCACCCACCTCTTCTAAATAGTCTTTGACCGCCTCCCGAACGCCCGGTTCGTCATCGACCAGTAACAGTTGTGCTGACATCTCTCACTTCCTTTGCCATTACTTCTCTTAATTTAATGGAAATTTGGCACAACGGAGTAGAACTGACAAGCTTAACCCAACAGTTGAGGGAACAACTCCCTCGAATCATTACTCCAGTAGGGCTAGAAGTCTCTTGACGCCTCCTAAGCATGCCGTTTTTTGGATTTTTCTTTCCATAGAGAGAGTCAACTTTCTCCCTTACCCTCTTGAAAAGAGTTCCACACAAGCGGACACTAGGACTTGAGAGTCTATCGGCATTCCAGAGGTGTTTCGTGAAAAGAGTATTAGGTATCATTCTCGGAGGTGGCGCGGGCACCCGCCTTTATCCATTAACCAAGTTGCGGGCTAAACCGGCTGTTCCTTTGGCGGGTAAGTACCGCCTTATTGACATTCCGGTCAGTAATTGCATCAACTCCGAGATCTATCAAATTTACGTTCTTACCCAATTTAACTCAGCGTCCTTGAATCGGCACATAACCCGTGCCTATAACTTTGCTGGCTTTACCGACGGATTTGTTGAAGTTCTAGCTGCCCAGCAAACTGCTGAAAATCCTAGCTGGTTTCAGGGTACAGCAGACGCGGTTCGTCAATATTTGTGGCTCCTAGAGGAGTGTGATGTTGATGAATATATCATTCTGTCCGGCGACCATCTCTATCGGATGGACTATCGCCATTTCGTGGAACACCACCGTGAAACGAAAGCTGATATCACCCTTTCTGTGGTGCCTATCGGTGAAAAACTGGCAACCAGTTTTGGTTTGATGAAAATTGATCACACCGGCAGGGTAATTGATTTCAGTGAAAAGCCCAAAGGGGATGCGCTGAAGCAAATGCAGGTGGATACAACGGTTTTAGGGTTGAATCCGGATGAGGCAAAGGAAAAACCCTATATTGCCTCGATGGGAATTTACGTCTTTAGTAAAGAAGCGTTGATTAAGTTGTTGCAAGCCAACCCCGAACAAACCGATTTCGGTAAAGAAATCATCCCAGGGGCATCAGGAGATCATAACGTTCAAGCCTACTTGTTCAACGACTACTGGGAAGACATTGGTACCATTGAAGCGTTCTATGAGGCTAATCTAGCGTTAACTCGCCAACCCCAGCCACCGTTTAGTTTCTACGACAAAGAGGCACCGATTTATACTCGCGCCCGTTATTTGCCTCCGACTAAACTTTTGGATAGTCATGTGACGCAATCGATTGTGGGAGAAGGTTGTATTCTTAAAGATTGTCGTATCCATCACTCGGTATTAGGAGTTCGCTCTCGCATTGAAGCCGATTGTGTGATTGAAGACACTCTGATTATGGGATGTGACTTCTATGAACCCTTTGCCGAACGTCAATCTAATGTAGAAACCGGACGTGTACCCTTAGGGATTGGTGCAGGAACCACAGTTCGCCGTGCCATCATTGACAAAAATGCTCGCATTGGCCACGATGTTCAAATTGTCAACAAAGATCACGTCGAGGAAGCTGAACGGGAAAAACAAGGCTTTTTGATCCGCAATGGCATTGTCGTTGTCCTTAAAAATGCCGTAATTCCCGATGGAACGGTCATTTAGGTCTTGATTAATGACTAGGGAGATGAGGAAAAGAAAGTGGTCAATGACTGCCGCTTACTGCGTTGAAGCGGCAGCTTGGAAGAATCAGTCTCCAACGTAAGCATTGTCTACCACATCGAGCCTAGCGCTGGTACACACGGCTGGATATTCTCCTAGTTCAGCCCTCTGTAAGACCCCTGATTGGGTCGCTTTAAGACAGGACATCTTGCGTTAGGTGGTGGTAAGGAGCTTGTACTTGTACAGACGCGCCATGGCGCGTCTGTACTCAAGGATTATCTCATCCTTCGTCGCAGGAAACTCCGTGTCTTTAGACCGGAGAGGAATGCGCGACAGCGGCTTTAGCCGCCTGTTGTCCTTACGTGTGATGTGGGTCATTAATGTATTTTTGAATGGTTGCCGCACGCTCCGTTACCTGCGGTCGAAAAAAAGTAGCTGTTTGTCCATAAAGAGGGAAGTTTTTTCAGTTCTGGGAACTCTTTCCTGAGATAGTTGGAACTTCTTCCTTTAAAAGCTCTTACCACTTGATAAATTGCATCAGTTGGGTGAATCTCAACAAATAAGTGTATATGGTCAGGAGCTACCTCGATCGCTCTGATGTGCCAACCTTTTTCTAGAGCTAACTCACCAAATATCTCGAATATTCTATCCCGAATTTTAAGGAAAGAAGGAAAGCCACAGGGATACTGGGATGGCTGGCTTGACCGAGTGACCCGCAAGCGTAATCATCGGATCAAAGATGGTATCAACAAAGCGGCAAGGTTAATTAGGGGTTGCTGAATAAGTCTTGTGGTGGGGAGAGGCAATAGGGAATAGGCAATGGGCAATGGTTTCAAGCCTCTGTCGAGGGAAAATTTGGCGCTGGCGGAGGCACAAATTCCAGGGTTTTGACGGTTATGATGTAAAAACCTTGCACTTGTTGGGTAGGAAAATGGCTTAAAACCCTTATCTGGTCTAGCTTCCACACTCATGCAGCAAGCCCTAATTATCAATCACTGCCTTAAATACGGCATAAGTACGATTGTTTTAGGCTGGAATGAAGGATTTAAGAACAACGCCAATATAGGTAGATTGAATAATCAGAAATTTGTTCAAATACCCCTAGGCAAACTTAAAGACCGATTGCAGCAACTGTGTGAAATTCATGGTATTCACTTAGAAGTAACAGAAGAAGCCTACACCAGCAAAGCTAGCTATCTTGATGGAGACTCCCTGCCTAAGTTTGGCGAAAAGCCAGACGGGTGGAAAGCATCAGGAAGACGGGTAAAACGTGGTTTATATCGCAGCAGTGATGGCTCGATTGTCAATGCTGATTTAAACGGTAGTGCCAATATTTTAAGAAAAGTAGCCAGCAAGTTAGGCATTGACCTAAACCGACTGAGTAGACGGTGTTTGACGACCGTAGCGAGAGTTAGATTGTGGGAATTGCCACAGTCTACTCTGTCAGCAGAATCCCCGTGTATGCGAGACCGGGGAGTGTCAACTCTCTTGTCTCCCGGAACAGAATACCGGGAAATCCACACTGGTTAGTTAACAGAAGCTAAGCTAATCTAACCATTATTAGCCATCCACACTGAGTTAGGGTTATGCTTTATAGGTTGAGATAAGGCATGATGGGAAAAATGCCGCTGCTTCTCTATTTGAAGCTTCAGGTGTGGAAATTGCGATCGCGTGAGTGAGAAAGATCCGAACTTAAACCCATGCTGGGGTTTGTTACTCTAGCTTTGAGGTAGAGACCTATTAGCCCAGTTTATAAATTAAATCCTTGGAGTAGAGGAGAAACCCTTCATGGCTGCAACTGACTTTAAAGACTACTATGCCGTCCTAGGAGTGAGCAAGACGGCTAGTGCGGATGAAATTAAAAAGAGTTTTCGACGTCTGGCGCGGAAATACCATCCAGACATGAACCCGGGTGACAAACAAGCCGAGGCTCGATTTAAAGAAGTTAACGAAGCCTACGAAGTCTTGTCTGACCCCGAAAAACGCAAGAAATACGATCAGTTTGGTCAGTACTGGAAGCAAGCCGGAGTTGGTGGATACCCTGGAGCTGGGGGGGCTAATGTTGATTTCGGTAATTTTGATTTTGGTCAATACGGTAGTTTCGACGAGTTTATTAACGAACTTCTAGGGCGCTTTAATACAGCCGCTACAGGAACCTCAGGAGGGACGGGAAGTCGTCGAACCTACACCTATCGCTCTACTCCAGGCGGCGCAACGGGGGCTGGCTTTAATGACTTTACCAGTGGCTTTGGTGGCTTTAATGATTTCGCTGGCTATGAAAGTGGCAAAGCAGCAGGAGCAGGAGCTGATCGGGAAGCTACAATTACATTGAGCTGGTCTGACGCCTTCCGGGGTACGCAAAAACGGATTAATTTGGGTAGTGAAGTCATCGAAGTGCGGATTCCGCCCGGTGCTAAACCAGGAAGTCGGATTCGGGTTCGAGGTAAGGGTCAAGTGAGCCAATACAACCAGCAACGGGGTGATTTGTACTTAATTGTAGACCTGAAACCTCATGCCTTTTTCCAGTTCGAGGGTGATAACCTCTTGTGTGAAGTGCCAGTGATGCCCGATGAGGCAGTCTTGGGTGCCACGATTGAGGTGCCGACTCCGGATGGTAAAGTGAGTGTCAATGTGCCAGCCGGGATACGCTCAGGTCAATCATTACGGTTGCGCGGTAAAGGCTGGACTCAACCGAAAGGTGGACGCGGTGATCAACTGGTGCGGATTGTCATTGCTACACCAAAAGATATCACGCCAGTTGAGCGGGAGTACTATGAAAAAATCCGGGCAAGCCGTCATTTCGATCCCCGCAGCTATTTGTCTCAGGTACGTCTTTAGAGCGATGTGGGGGAGTTGTAAGGTTTAACCCCTCGCTTCTTCGCTTGTCGGGCATAGCGCGTGAGTTTTCTTCCTGGACTTCGCCTCTAACGTGAACATCTCCCCCATCTCCGGATTTTTCCCAGACAAGGGTAACTGTTTAGACAGATATGATATAATTAAAGTTTTTAGTGTACAGGACTGTCGGGTGCATCCCTTTGGGGCTTAGTAAAGATAAATAAACTTAACCGGATAGTAAATCAAAATACGTAACGGCTTTATAACGTTTTTTAAACTTATTCATGGATTCCGTCACAGTAATGGGAATTTGTATTAGCTTATGATTAGATAGCCCAAAAACTGTATGCATTGTCATATCATGTCTAATTGAACCTGTGAATGAGAAACGGACGCAGGGATCTGGAGAGACGGAAACAAGCCGTGTTTTTTTATTGGCAAAGTTTGACATGATATAATCACCAAGTTCAGTGCGTCTGGGAAAAAGAAAAAGTAGAGATGAACGGCGAGCGATAAGCAGGTAAGAGCAATCGCTGCGCTTTAGCTTCTCTGAAGACAGGGGAAAAGGGTTTCGGAGCTAGTCTAGAATTTGACATGGGTGAAGGAGGCTAACTCTTGTCTAAATCTCCCGTCAAAGTTAAATATTTTTTACAGCCATTCCTCTAAAGGTGAAAAAATAAATAATAATTTGAGGGTTATGATCGAGAAAATGCCTCAATTGATGATCATCGAATTGGCATGAGTCAACTTATGAAAAGATTTGATTTAAAAAAGTCCCAATGGATGAACATTGCGAAAAAGAATGATCAGCCTGGAAAATTATCATGGACAGGCAATAGTCCGGAGCAACTAAAATGGATGCGGATATTGTATGAAACACTTCCCTGCATTTATTTCACCCTGAATTTTGATGGGGTGATTTTGGATGTAAGTCAGTTCGGTGCAGCCTATTTTGGGTATGATTTTTGGGAGTTAGTTCAAAAGCCAATTCATCGGCTTTTTGATCCAGAAAGCCAATACCGATATCAAGCCCTATTGACTCATCTAAGCCAGCATCCGACTGAAATTCATCACTGGGAAACTCGGTTCATTGGTAAAGATGGTAGGATAGTCTGGCTTAAGGCAAGAATTCGTTTGATTCCGATAACTGCCTCAAATTCGGTGATCAGCTTAGTTTGTGAACAGATGAGGACAGCTAAATCACAAGCGTCGCCCCCAACTCCTGATCGCAATAATAATGAAGCTGTTTTAATCACCAATGACAGCGGTGATTTTACCTATATTTGTCCTAATATAACCTCTATTTTTGGTTATTCTTTGTCGGAAGTCCGCGCTCTGGGTAATATTACTCACCTGCTGGGCAACTTACCCTGGAATTGGCAAGCTTTAGCTGTCGCGGGAAATGTTCGTAATGTTGAAGTAGAAATTACCGATAAGACAGGCAAACCCCGTACTGTATTGGTTAATGTTAAGCCAGTTTCGATCCAGGGAGGAACAATACTTTATCGCTTGCGTGATAGCACGAATCGCCAGTTCGTTGCAGACAAATGGCAACCCGATGCTGATCGGTTAGCACCTAGCCTAGCCGATCCAACAACGAACCAACTAAGTAAGACTAACTACACCCAAGACATTCTGCAAGAGAGTGAAGACCGATTCCGCACGATGGCAGATAATGCCCCTGTGCTGTTATGGATGTCCGGTACAGATGGGTTATGTACGTTTTTTAATCAGGGCTGGTTGCGGTTTACTGGACGCACTCTGGAACAAGAACTGGGTAATGGTTGGGCTGAGGGGGTGCATTCTGACGACTTATCATCTTGTTTAGAGACGTATCAGCAGGCGTTTAATGCTCGTCAAGCTTTTTGTATGGAATATCGCTTGCGACGAGCCGATCAAGAATATCGCTGGATTTTAGATACAGGAACGCCTCGATTTACTCCTAGTGGTCAGTTTTTAGGGTATATCGGATCGTGCATCGATATTACCGATCGCAAGCAAACCGAAACAGCCGTGCAACAGCAATATCTGCGGGAACGGTTAATTGGGGCGATCGCGCAACGGATTCACTATTCCTTAGACTTAGACGAGATTCTGAATACCACCGTCGCCGAAGTGCGGCAAATTTTGATGTGCGATCGCGTGCTAGTCTTTCGCCTCTATGGAGATGGGAGTGGTGTCGTGGAAGTCGAATCCGTTGACGTGAACTCGAAGCCGATTTCCGGAACCGTGATCAACGATCGCTACTTTGCCGAAGACTATATCCACCTTTACCAAAAAGGGCGTGTCCAATGCGTCGAAGATATTTATAACGCTGGGTTAACTGACTGTCATATTGAATTATTAGCTCAATTCCAAGTGAGAGCCAACCTAGTTATCCCCATCGTCCATGAGGAGCGCTTATGGGGATTGCTGGTAGCTCAACAGTGCCAAACCCCCCGAAAATGGCAACCTGGGGAAATCGAGTTGCTGCAAACGCTCTCCACCCATACCGCCATTGCCATTCAACAATCGGAACTCTATCAGCAAGCCCAAACCGAAATCCACCAACGCCAACAAGCCGAAGCAACCCTGCGACAACAAGTTCAGCGAGAGCAGTTAGTCGGGGCGATTACTCAACACATCCGTCAATCGCTGAATTTAGAGGACATTCTCGAACGCACCGTGGCGCAAGTGCGACAGGTTCTGCAAACCGATCGGGTGATTATTTTGCGCTTCAATCCCGACTGGAGTGGTGAGGTGGTGGTTGAATCCGTAGACTCGCGCTGGTGTTCGATTTTAGGCAACCATATATACGACGCCTGTTTTGAGAAAACCTACCTCTCGCTCTACCAACAAGGTCGAGTCAGAACCCTAGATGATATCTATGCCGGTAATCTGAGCCAATGTTATATTGACTTACTCGCCAAGTTCCAGGTACGGGCTAACCTAGTTGTGCCAATTGTCCACAGTAACAAACCCCTACCTACCCCACAGTCCCAAGCTGATGTCGAAACACCCAGCCAAAGCCCAACCCGCTTGTGGGGACTACTGATTGCCCATCACTGTAGCCAACCCCGGAACTGGCAGTCATTTGAGATTGACTTACTCGACGGGTTAGCCTCTCAGGTGGCTATTGCCATTCAACAAAGCCAACTCTACGAACAGGCAACATCTCTGTTCTGGCGAGAGCGAGTCCTCAATCAAGTGACTCAAGCCATCCGCCGTTCGTTGGACGTAACCACGGTTTTTGAGACAGCCGTCCAAGAGATTGGCGAACTCTTACCCGTGGATCGGGCGGAAATTGTCCAATATTTGCCGGAACGCCAGTCTTGGTTATCGGTGGCAGACTATCGCCGCTCTCTAGAGGATAGGAGTACACTGGGACAAGAAATTCCGGATCAAAATCATCCTTGGGCTGAACGACTCAAGCAATTAGAAATTATTCGCATCGAGGATACGAGTACATTTAACCAAGGTTTAGCGCAAGACTTTCCAGGAGCTTGGTTATGGGTTCCCTTGCACTTTAATTCTCAGATATTAGGGAGTTTAACTTTAGGCAAAACCAATCATCCCTACTTCTGGCAAGACTCAGAGGTGGAATTAATCGTCGCCATTGCCGACCAAGTCGCGATCGCGATCGGTCAAAGTCAACTGTACCATCAGGCTCAGTATCACCTCAAACGAGAACAAGCGATCAATCATCTAACTCATGGGATTCGTTGTTCGCTCGACTTACAAACGATTTTTTCTACCGCCACCCAGGAAATTGAGAGCCTTTTGCAAGTGGATCGCGCTCAAATTATCCAACATAAGCCCGAACGCCAACTCTGGGTGAATGTAGCCGAGTCCTGTCGGGGTGACTGTTTGCCCAAAGCCTTGGGTGTAGAAATTCCTGATGCTAATAATCCCCTGGCTGAACGAATCAAACGCTTAGAAGTGGTGCGGATTCAAGATACCCGGTGTTTGGCAGACGCCACCAATACAGGCGTCGCGCAACAGTTTCCGGGGGCGTGGTTGTTGGTTCCCCTGCACTGTGGTAACTCGGTTTGGGGCGCTCTAGGGCTGATGATGGATAATCGAGCCTACAATTGGCAAGACGCCGAGGTCGAGTTGATTTGTACCATCGCCGATCAATTAGCGATCGCACTCCAACAAGCGGAACTCTACAAGCAAAGTCGCAAGGCGGAAGCCAAAGCCTTAACCCACGCCCAACAGCTTGAGCAAACTGTTGCCAAACTCCAGAAAACCCAAGCCCAGTTGGTGCAAAGTGAAAAAATGTCCAGTTTAGGGCAGTTAGTCGCCGGAGTTGCCCATGAAATCAATAATCCAGTTAACTTTATTTATGGTAATTTAGTCCATGCCAGTGACTATGCTACTGATCTTTTAGGGTTAATCGAACTCTATCAACAGCAATATCCCCAGAACACACCCGAAATCCAGTCTGAAATGGACGCGATCGATCTGGAATTTTTGATAGAAGACTTGCCTAAACTGCTGGATTCGATGAAAGTCGGAGCAGAACGGATCTGTGAAATTGTCTACTCCCTGCGGAATTTTTCCCGTATCGCTGAAGCGGAAATGAAAGCCGTAGATATTCATGAGGGGATTAATAGTACCCTGATGATTCTGCGAAATCGACTCAAAGCACGAGGCGAGAATCCGGGTATTCAAGTGATTCAAGCCTACAGTGAACTGCCCAAGGTTGAATGTTACGCCGGACAGATTAACCAAGTGTTTATGAATTTGTTAGTCAATGCCATTGATGCCATTGATGAGCAAAACACAAAGCGGTCATTGGACGAACTTAAAGCCAACCCTAGCACAATTCGAGTGCAAACTGAAATTGTAGATAACCAAGAGGTAGCGATCCGAATTATTGATAATGGTCCCGGAATGACACAGGACGTTCAGCAACAACTGTTCCATCCCTTCTTTACCACTAAACCGGTGGGGACGGGGACAGGTTTAGGATTATCAATTAGCTATCAAATCGTTGTTGAAAAACATGGAGGTCAGCTTTTCTGCCACAGTAATTTAGGACAGGGAACCGAGTTTGTTCTCCAAATTCCAGTGCGTCAACATCTGGGGAAAGGATAGAAGGGAAGATGGGGGAGATGGGGGAGATGGGGGAGATGGGGGAGATGGGGAAGCAAGGGAAGCTGGGGAAGCAGGGGAAGCAGGGGAAGCAGGGGAAGCGGGGGAAGCAGGGGAAGATAGAGGAGTTCACTCAAAACGTTCCCTGTTAACTGTTAACTGTTCCCTGTTCCCTATTCCCTGTTCCCTGACATAAGATCAACTACTCCACGTTTAAGAGTAGCTTCTCCATCTCAGCATTTGGCGATAAGAATGAAAACAAATGTTTAAAGCGGAGTTTGCCTTGTTTATCGATCAAAAACTGAGCAGGTAAAGGCGCTCCCAGTGCCTGACCAACTTGATAGGCTTGAAAGGTGCGACAACTTGAATCACTCAACAGGGGCATTTTTAACCCTAAATCATTGACCACAGTTTTGCTTTGCAGAGGATCGGTACTTGTGATCATTAACACTTCTACCCCCTTCTGGGTAAATTGCTCATATTGCTCATTCATCGCCTGAATATGGGGATAGCAAAGGGGGCAATATTGCTTTTCGGTAAAAATGCGGGTAAACGCCAGCAGAATCGGTTGCTGGTCTCGGTAACTGGATAATCTCACCTGACGATTATTCGTAATATCCGGTAGTTCAAAATCCGGAGTCAGTTGTCCTAATCTCAAAGGATTGGTAGCGGGGATGGGAAAAAAATTACGCAGAAAACGCTCGTTGAATAAACCCCTAAAGTCAGTTGATGTTAGCATTAGCTGAATCTGATCCAACAACTTATTTTATAGTAAAAGGCAGATGGCAAATAGTTTTTTAATCTGTCCTAGCCCTGACGACGACAGCTATAACGGCAAAGGGCACACGTCGGTCATCCGTGTCAACTTAAGGTGAAAACCAATACTGGCAAGCATTTCACCCTCATCCCCTAACCCCTTCTCCCTTCAAGGGAGAAGGGGAACCGGAATTATTAATTAAACAATGTAGCTGGCTATGTCTGGAATATAACATCTTTCTTGCTCCCCTCCTCCCGTGCAACAAAAGCGAAGCATCATAAGGCTTCCCCCTTTTGAAGGGGGATCTAAAAGGGGAGAACGAGGGGGGTAGGGGGAAATGTTCCCTCCCCTTGATAAGGGGAGGGTTAGGGGGGGGTTGTGTCAAAGTATTGCGTTCTGGCAAGAGCTTAAATTGATACCAATGCACATCGGTGCGCCCCTTCCAGCTATTTGTTAGTAAACCTTAAACGGCTGAGAAGTAAACTTTCGACTTAACGGGATCGGGAACCATGGTTTTGTCACCGGGTTGCCAACCTTGAGGGCAAACTTCGTCTGGATGCGCTTGAACGTATTGAATCGCTTTCAGAGTCCGCAACACTTCATCTACATTCCGACCAAAAGAGAGGTTATTGATCGTTGAATGCTGAATAATACCATCTTTGTCGATAATAAACAATCCTCGGAGGGCTACACCTGCATCGGGGTCAAGAACGTTATAAGCGGTACTGATTTCTTTCTTGATGTCAGAAACTAGAGGATAATTGAGATCACCCACACCACCACTCTTGCGATCCGTTTGAATCCAAGCTAGGTGAGAGAATTCACTGTCCACGGAGATGCCGAGAACTTGAGTCCCAACTTCTTTAAATTCACTAAAGCGATCGCTAAATGCTGTAATCTCTGTGGGACAGACAAAGGTGAAGTCTAGTGGATAGAAGAATATGACTACATATTGACCCCGGTAGTCGGACAGTTTAATCGTCTTAAATTCTTGATCGATGACCACCGTCGCGCTGAAGTCAGGAGCAGGTTGACCAACTCGCAGACATCCTTCCATGAAATTATCCTCCTTGAGTGTTTTGGTGTATGCGTTCGCTGTATATTATCAGTCTTAGTCAATTATTTACGAACTGTTACGACTATATCATAGTCATAACGATTGTGAGAAAGCATGACGGCTAAAGTACAAATGATGAAGTCGGGGTATTTTATTGACGCCAATGCAATCTCGGAAGACGCCAATATCCGCTAAACTAGACTATTTTAAGCAACATTTTTGGGTTTTTTGGCTGGATAAGCCGTGTATAAGCGACGCGGAAAGTTCTGCGACAACTGGTTGGGTGTTCTGTTGGGAGAAAAACGTTGTGGTGCATTATTTAGATCGACGGGAATGGCTGCTCACGAATGGATTAGGCAGTTTTGCTAGTGGTACGGTATGTGATGCTCGTACTCGCACCTATCACGGCTGGTTGATTGCTGCACTCGATCCGCCCCGACAACGGACGTTATTATTCTCTCATTTGGATACCAGTCTGGAGATCGGGGGCAAGATTTGGGCGCTTTCGACCAATTTCTGGAATGGGGGTAAGACGATTGATCCGGTAGGCTATCAATTTTTGCGCTCTTTTGACACTGATCCTGTGCCTCAGTGGGTTTGGGGATACCAGCAGTGGCAATTGACACGTCAACTGGTTATGCCTTACGGGTTAGTTGAGGATGAGGAAGGGTTTCGGGAAACGCGCCAGTTTTGCCACCGGATTCTGATTCAGTATCGCTATCAAGGCAGTGAAGTGGCAACATTAAGGTTACGTCCTTTGATTGCCGATCGCAACTTTCATCACCAGCAATTCGATGAAGAAAATTTAGAATTCTCTCAAATAGTTGGACATCAATGTCTTTATCTGCAAGCCATGCGCCCGGATCAAGTGGGTACGCCTTGGCAGTTGGGTTGGAGTGTAGGGGAGTATCAACCGGATGCATTGTGGTATTGGAATTATTACTATCCTGAAGAAAACCAGCGCGGGTTAGGCGATCGCGAAGATCTCTATAGTCCTGGCTATCTTACTATTTCTCTGGAACCGGGCGCAACAGTTACGTTAGAAGCGCGAGTGGGATGTCCTCAAGATACAGCAGCGCTCCAGTTAAATGCTCAACTGTTTGAGGCGGCGGTGCAAGGGGAAAAAGAGCGACAAAATCAGTTAGTGGCTATAGCAGCAGGGGGTGTAGGGGCGGGTTTGACAGACAACTTATGGCGCCAAACCGATAACTTAACTAAACCCGCCCTTCTAGGGGGAGCTGAGTGGGAGACGACTTGGCGTCAGTTACTCAAAGCGGGTGATCAATTTATTGCTTGGTGTGCTTCCATTAATAGCCCAACGGTGATGGCGGGTTATCCTTGGTTTAATGATTGGGGGCGGGATACACTGATTGCTTTGCCCGGATTGGCATTAACCACAGGACATTTTACTTTAGCCAGGGGACTCCTCAAAACCTTTGGTAATTATTGTCGCGATGGTTTAATTCCCAATACCTTTCCCGATGCAGAGAGTGATCCGATTTATAACAGTATTGATGCGTCTTTGTGGTGGCTGGAAACCCTGGGACTGTATTTGGAAATCACCCAAGATTGGGATTTTTTGATTGAGCAATATCCAACCGTCCGAAAAATCTACAAAGCTTATACGGCAGGTACTCGTTACAATATTCAAGTTGATGCTGTAGATGGATTGCTAACCTGGGACGCGCCGGATGTGGCGATTACCTGGATGGATGTAGTGCTGGATGGTCAACCGATTACACCACGTCTGGGAAAAGTTATTGAAATTAATGCGCTTTGGTATTCAGCATTGTGTTGGATTGGTAAATGGACGGAAAAAATGGCAACGGGGGCGGTTAAGGATCGGGTGCGTTTGTTGCACCATGCTCAACATTATATCCAGCAAGCACAACAGGTAAAAACGTCATTACAGCGGTTTTGGAATCCCGATAAAAAATACTTTTATGACACCATAGAACCCGATGATCACCGCAATGCTCAAATTCGCCCCAATGCGGTAGTGGCGCTGTCTCTGTATCATTGTGGTTTTGCAGAGAATCAAGCGCGACAGGCTTTGCAAGTCGCACGCGATCGCTTGTTAACTCCCTACGGTTTGCGAAGCCTTGATCCGGCTGATCCTGAGTACATTGGTTATTATAATGGCGATCGCTGGCATCGGGATAGTGCTTATCACCAAGGAACGGTATGGAGTTGGCTAATTGGACCCTTTTGTCGGGCGTGGAAACGTTTCTACCCCACAGAACCGCTTCCCTTTGACTGGAAACCTTTGCTAGATCACCTTCAGCATCAAGCCTGTATTGGGTCTATTTCCGAGATTTTCGATGGAGACGAACCCCATCTCCCCCAAGGCGCGATCGCCCAAGCTTGGTCTGTTGCAGAATTAATTCGTTGCTTTAGGGAATAGGAAAATAAGTAGTCATTGGTCATTGGTCATTCGTCATTTGTCATTCGTCATTCGTCATTTGTCATTTGTCATTCGTCATTCGTCATTTGTCATTTGTCATTCGTGATTTGTCATTCGTCATTCGTCATTCGTGATTCGTCTTATGTAGGGGCGGGTTTAGGGACTTCATTCACTTTGTTCCCATTAACTGAACAACAAAACCCGCCCTAACCCCACCATTAACTAGGCATGGATCAACACAATACATGGCATTGATATTAATGTCCTAATGACCCTGGCGACTGCTATAACTTGAAAACTGCTGTAAGTAAACCTCAAACCCTTACTGTTCCCTGTTCCCTGTTCCCTGTTCCCTAATCTCCACCGCTAACTTTAATTGTGTCCACCTAATTACTTATGACGCCAACTCCAACCGATTACGATAGCCCCTGGAAAGATGCCATAGAAAACTACTTTGAAGACTTCATCGCCTTCTTTTTACCTGAAGCGCAGCCGGAAATTGATTGGAGTCGAGGCTACGAATTTTTAGATAAAGAACTGCAACAAGTGGTGCGCGATGCTGAAGTTGGGCGGCGTTTAGCGGATAAGCTAGCAAAGGTTTACTTACTTACAGGTGAAGAAGCGTGGGTTTTAATCCACATCGAAGTTCAAAGCCAGGAAGAAACGAACTTTGCTGAACGGATGTTCGTTTACCATTACCGCATTTTTGACCGTTATAAGCGAAACGTTGCCAGTTTAGCAATCTTGGGAGATGAACGATCTACCTGGAGACCTAATCAGTATGGTTATCAGCTATGGTCAAGTGAGATTCAGTTTAACTTTCCCGTGGTGAAGTTGCTAGACTATTCCCAGAGGGGGTCAATCCTTGAGACTTCCCGCAATCCCTTTGCTACCGTCGTCATGGCTCATTTACAAGCCCAAGAAACCAG
>CAKZMA010000790.1 GCA_937127375.1 uncultured Coleofasciculus sp.
CGATAAGTTCGGTGGGAACAAGTCATACCAACGGAGGGGATCGTCATTCGTCATTTGTTTGCTCCCCAAGCTTCCAGACGTAGCATGCTACGTCTCTACATGCTTCCAGACGTAGCATGCTACGTCTCTACATGCTTCCCTGCGAGCTTAACCGAAAACTGTTCAGTCTACTGAATTTATGTCCAAGTCCTTATCCATTATCGGCTGGCGGGAACGAGTCGCCTTGCCGGATCTAGGAATTTCCCAGATTAAAGCTAAAATTGACACCGGGGCGCGTTCCTCCGCCTTACACGCCTTTGATGTAGAAACCTTCTCACGGGATGACAAAACCAGGGTTCGGTTCAAAGTCCATCCCTATCAACGAGATACCCATCGCACTGTCTCTGCTGAAGCCGAACTCATTGACCAGCGACAAGTTCGCAATTCTGGGGGTCACGCCCAGTTACGACCCGTGATCCAAACTATGGTAGAACTAAACGGGGAGCGCTGGTTGATTGAACTTACCCTGACGAACCGAGATGTTATGGGATTCCGGATGCTGTTAGGGCGTCAAGCCATCCGCAAACGCTTTTTAGTCGATGCGGGTCAGTCTTTTGTCCAAAGTTCAACCAGGAAGCGCACAATTAAGAAGACGACTCTATAGTTCTTGCTTGTATGAAAATAGCTATCTTGTCCCAAGATGCTTCGCTATATTCCACGCGACGCCTCAAGGAAGTGGGGGAAGCGCGGGGTCATGACATGCGGGTGATTAATTACCTGCGCTGTTATATGAATATTACGTCTCATAAGCCCAAGGTGGTGTATCAGGGGAAAGTTTTGGAAGAGTTGGATGCGATTATTCCTCGCATCGGTGCGTCTAAGACGTTTTATGGGACGGCTGTGGTGCGCCAATTTGAAGTGATGGGGGTGTTCGCGGCGAATGAATCCCAAGCCATTTCTCGTTCCCGCGATAAGTTACGCTGTCTTCAGATTCTCTCCCGTGAAGGTGTGGGACTTCCGGTGACTGGGTTTGCTAATTCCACTAAAGATATTGATGGGTTAATTGAAATTGTGGGCGGTGCGCCTCTGGTGATTAAATTGCTGGAAGGAACTCAAGGAATTGGGGTGGTTTTTGCGGAAACTCATCAAGCGGCGAAGTCAGTCATTGAAGCCTTTCGCGGTTTAGATGCCAATATTCTGGTGCAGGAGTTTATTAAAGAAGCAGGGGGTATGGATATTCGCTGCTTTGTGATTGATAACAAAGTTGTGGCGTCGATGAAGCGACAAGGCGCACCGGGGGAATTTCGTTCCAACCTGCATCGGGGGGGTAAAGCTGAACAAATGAAGTTAACTCCAGAGGAACGCAGTACGGCGGTACGGGCGGCGAAAGCGATGGGATTGAGGGTTGCGGGTGTGGATTTGTTGCGATCTAATCATGGTCCGGTGGTGATGGAAGTTAACTCGTCTCCTGGTTTAGAAGGGATTGAAAATGCGACGGGTGTGGATGTGGCGGGGAAAATTATTGAGTTTTTGCAGAAAAATGCAGCATCAGGAAAAACGCGCGATCGCATTCAGTATTAATGGGTCTTATGTCCTTGGTCATTTGTCCTTTGTTTGTTGTATGCAAAAGTTAGTCGGGGCGCGTTTAGTTACTTATGGGTGAGGGAAGAAATGATAATCGTGAAACCTGCGCCTACATTTGGAAAGGGCGGGTTTTGTGCAAACGTTATCATCAATAGCGAAACGTAAGTCCCTAAACCCGCCCCTACGAACTCGGTTACCTCAAACGCAGTGAAGGGTCAAAATTAAAAACTCAAAACTCAACTGTGAATCATGAATCTATAACAATTGGTGGAATTACTGTTGCGCCCGGAGAACGGAAGCGCACAGAAATTCCGGTCGCCCGTTTACCCACACAAACGCTGCTTTCATTACCGATTACTGTGATTAATGGTGTGGAGGCGGGTCCACGACTTTGGATGAGTGCGGCGATTCATGGGGATGAAATTAATGGGGTGGAAATTATTCGCCAAGTCTTAGAACGGATTAATCCGTCTCAACTTCAGGGTGTCCTGATTGCGGTGCCAATTGTTAATGTTTTTGGCTTTATTGAACAATCCCGTTATTTGCCCGATCGCAGAGATTTAAATCGTTCGTTTCCTGGTTCCTCTCGTGGTTCTTTAGCCTCTCGGTTGGCGGATTTGTTTATGACAGAAATAGTGAGTCGCTGTACTCATGGGATTGATTTGCACACGGCGGCTCAACATCGCACAAATTTACCGCAAATCCGGGCGAATTTAGATGACCCAGAAACCTATTCCTGTGCGAAAGCGTTTGCTGCACCCCTGCTGATGCATTCAACGGTGCGTGATGGTTCGTTACGCCAAGCCGCGACGAAGCGAGGTATCCCAATCCTCTTGTATGAGGGGGGGGAGGCGTTGCGATTTGACCCGGATGCGATCGCGATCGGTGTCGAAGGTATCCTACGGATGATGATGGGATTAAATATGATTGAGTTGGCGTTCCCTGAGTCTTTGCACCTATCATTAGAAGTTAAGCAAAGTAAGTGGGTACGAGCGCCCCGGAGTGGGATTTTGCGCCTTACTGTTAAATTGGGTCAGCGAGTTGACAAAAAGCAAGTTTTGTGCATTATTTCCGATGCCTTTGGTGAGAATAGCATTAAAGCGTATGCGCCCTTTGATGGCTTAGTGATTGGTCACACGCAGAATCCGTTGGCGAATCAGGGGGATG
Organism: uncultured Coleofasciculus sp.; assembly: GCA_937127375.1. Taxonomy (GTDB): domain Bacteria; phylum Cyanobacteriota; class Cyanobacteriia; order Cyanobacteriales; family Coleofasciculaceae; genus Coleofasciculus. The sequence goes on from CAKZMA010000790.1 coordinate 2,731, forward strand.
GGATTTTGCATTTAGCGGTTTTAAGTGATTAGAGACTAGAAAATAAGCTGGTGAGAAAAATTAAAGTTGACGGCGAGGATTATCTTACAGCAGTTTGCTCTGCTATGCGGTACATTGTCGATCCCCCTAAATCCCCCTTAAAAAGGGGGACTTTTATAGCAGTTCGCTCTCGTGTAGTTACAGTACAAACGTTCTAAAAGCCTCCTGATAAAGGATACATCTCGCTTGGTGTAAATAGACCAGCGCGAAGCGCTATATCTACTGTACTTTATTACAGCGCAAAGCGCTGTATATCTTGTGTCATCTGTCTTATGTAGGAGTTTGAGAAATATTTACAGCGTTTAATAGGGTTGAGTTTATTTCCACCAACCGACAAGATTACATAAGTTAGCGTTTTTTAGCGTTTTGTTGCTGAAGGAAAAATAAAAAAGAACACTGGGATAGAATGCAGTCTGTTTGTAACAAACAATTAACCTGATGAAATCTGCTCAGTGGTGCAAAATCTGCCTGTTAACTCTCTTAGCTGGAACGGTAAGCCTGGTAACGGCTGATCCAGTATTGGCTCAACCGATTATCCCAGCCGATGACGGTACGGGTACAATTGTCACTCCAAATGGCGACAACTTTGATATTCAAGGTGGCAGTTTGTCGAGTGATGGGATGAATTTATTCCACAGTTTCCAAGAGTTGGGCATTAATTCAGATCAAGTTGCTAATTTTTTGGCAACTCCGGAGCTGAGAAATATTCTGGGACGAGTGGTTGGCGAAAATCCTTCCATTATTGACGGCTTGATTCAGGTAACCGGGGGAACAGCAAATTTATATTTAATGAATCCGGCGGGAATTGTTTTTGGCGCGAATGCTCAACTCAATGTCCCGGCTGATTTTACCGCAACAACGGCGACGGGAATTGGATTTGGCAATGACTGGTTTAATGCATTCGGAGATAATAATTATCAGAACTTGGTCGGAGATCCCAGTCAATTTGCCTTTGATTTATCCCCAGGGGGAATCATTATTAATGCGGGTGAATTGGCGGTTGCACCCGGAGGGGATTTAGCGTTACTGGGTGGACAAGTGGTGAATACGGGAACGCTGACGACATCTGGGGGAACGATTACAATTGCGGCTGTGCCGAATTCTCGTTTGGTGAAAATCTCCCAACCGGGACAAGTGTTAAGTTTTGAGGTAGAGTTACCGAGGAGTAATGAGGGGTTAGCGTTACCGACAAACCCTCTGGATTTAGCTGCTTTGTTAACGGGTTCGGGGAATACGGTAGAAACTGGGGTAGAGGTAACCCCATCGGCAGAGATACAGACGGATTCTGGGGGAATTATACCGAATCAGGTTGGGGTTGCGATCGC
>CAKZMA010000791.1 GCA_937127375.1 uncultured Coleofasciculus sp.
TGATAGGAGAGATGTTGGCGGCAACGTCTCTACAGGCTAATTGTCCAAAACTAAAATTCTCGTAAAAAGAAGCAGGGGTAATCCTGCCAAACCGTAGGGGTACGATATATTGTGCCTCTACTGAATCGGGCAAAAGATAGCGCTTCTAAACTTGCGCTTAATGATCTTCAATTGATCTTGACAAAACTTTATTTTATTTGTTATGCATCCCTTTTTGTCAGTTACTTTAATGATTCAATGACGGAAATCACACTTTTTTTGTAATCTAAATCCCGAAAAATCACCTAAAAGTAGGATGTCTGCCTCATTGAAGGCAACTTTATGAAAAGTTTACAGAAAGTTCATCGTAACTTTATGGATACTTTCAGAAAGCTTGAGTAATATGAAGTTAGCTTAGGCAGAGAAAAAAGCTCAAGCTAAAGATACACACTAGACCTGGTTATTTTATCAAGGAGTTTAAGTATGATGAACAGATGGGCAATCGCCGCAGCTGCTACAGGCGCCACAGTAGTCGGAACTCTTGCCGCTCCCGCTCAAGCAATCACTTTGGGAGAAATTTGGGCAGGTGACGGCACCTTCATGAGCGAGCATTTCACCTACAGCAACTTTACTTGCAGCTTGGGAACATCCAGTCTAGGTACAGAGCTTCTGGTTCCCAACAGTTGCGACGAAATTAAGATAAACGACAGCAGTACAGCCTTTGACCTAGAAATCCAAGGACCCTTCTCCGCCACCAATCTAGGAAACTCGGGAGTTGCTTTCTTAGATGCCCTCATCGGCTTTGATGTAATGGCTAAGAATGGAAACCCAATTACCAATATTGAGCTTGCCTTTAACGGAGCATTTGAGGGATTAGCGCGAGCTAGTGTAACAGAGACAGCTCGTGATATGGATGGTAATATCATCGGACAACTCAAGGTTACCAATTCAGGTGCAGGCACAGACTTACAAGATCCTGTATTAGAAGCCGGAGACTTTGATCTGCTGTACCCTGTTTCAAAATTAAATATAACCAAAGATATCTTGGTTCAAGCCGGTCCAGGCAGTTCAGCCGAAATTTCATTAATTGGACAGAACTACGTAAAAGATGTACCCGAACCTGGAACCATGGGTGGCTTGCTGGTGTTAGGTTCCTTAGGTCTCGGCTTCATGTTCAAGCGCAACCGTCAGTTCAGTGGATTTACTTCTTTCTTTCCCTCTGACAACGACAACAACTAAGCCAAAGCCATATTAGCCCACCACTCTAGATAGATATGGTGGCAGGGCAAAAAAGAGAGGGTATAGTACGATTGAGCACTTACCCGATTTTTTTTAGAGTTCCTGGGAACGGGGACTCATCTCTGATCAGCCAAGCCATTGTTACAGCTTGAGCTCAAGCGATCTTCCTTTTCGGCTGAATATCAGGAGGATCGCTTTTTAGGATATAACACTACGCATGGTTGGTTAGGACTTATGTAAAAGCACCAAACCCTGTTGGAGTCAAATGCGTGAAGGCTTGCGTGACTTGCGCGTAGCGCTATATCATCGTTCAACGCCCTCATGTCAAAGGTATGCCAATTTCCTATTCTGGTTCAAGGTTTACCAAAACTTCATAATAATCCAGCCGTAATTTCATCAAGTCTTTACTGTAGAGGGAATGACAGCAAAGTTTATATAAGGTATCTTTAAAGAGAGAGAAATATAGAGATGAAGATTAACCTCTTCTAAAAAACCTTCGCCATTCACAGTCGTCCAGTTCAGTTAAGGAAAGATAATATGATACATAAATGGGCAATAGCAGCAGCAGTTACAGGCGTCACAGTGGTAGGCACTCTAGCCGCTCCAGCTCAGGCGATCACATTGGGAGAGATTGGCAACGGCTTTCTGGATGTGGGAGATAAAAGATTCAGTAACTTTCAGTGTGCACTCTCTACTTCTGATATGGCACTGCTGGTTCCTAACAGTTGCGACGAAATTAAGATCAATACCATTGAAAACAGTCCCTTTGGGATTGATATCCAAGGACCTTTTTCTGTAACTAATTTTGCTTCACCAGACACTGAGTTCCTGGAAACCTTAATTAGCTTTGATGTCGAAGCTTTAGATCCCACCAAGGCGATTAACTCGATTAATCTGGCATTTAACGGAGCTTTTGCGGGGAATGGAAAAGCCAGTGTGAAGGAGACGGCTAGAGTCGATGGTACGATTGTTGCCGAACTAATGGTGTCTAATCCTTATGAAGGGGGATCAGACTTACAAGATCCAGCACTAGAAGGCGAAGATTTTGACCTAGCTACCCCATACAAAAAATTAAACATTACCAAAGAGATTCGGGTTGAAGCCGAAGCGGGTGGTTCTGCGGAAATTTCATCAATCGTTCAGACCTATGATCAGACAGAGGTTCCTGAACCCGGTACAATCGGTGGCTTGCTCGCTGTGGGTTCCTTGGGTGTCGGTTCAATCTTGAAGCAGCTCAAAAAAAAGAAGTAATCCATTAACTCATCGTGTTCCCAACAAAGGTTCCTCAGAAAGTGTTTCACTGACTGAGGTTTTGCCGTATTTACCCCCATCTGAATCGTTGATTTGGGTGGGGTTATATCATGTCCGGTTGAATACTTATACTATTGGTGGAGACAAGGCTCCAAGGCAGAAGACTCCAAGGGACGATAAGTTAATGTAGAAGTCAGGGGAAATGCGTTATAGTTTGTAAAAGTATAGTCAAATATAGATAGACTGAATTTCATTTCAGAAATTCCCTTCGCTTTTACTTTGAGAGATTAATTCTCATAATCGTGAACTACGCACCTCTCTATCCCATAGCGGTTAAACGCATTTGGGAATGCTTTTCCTTAAATATTGTATGAACTTTGGTTCTAAAATTTATTTAGGCTTTTTAACAGTCTGCCATTAATCAACAAAGGAGTAAAATCCGGTTGATTTGAAGTTGCAGCCTATTTATGCCCAAATCTATCGCTGCTATATTTCCCTTCGGGGTTAATAACTGTTTTTTTTCTTCATAAATTCTCTCAATTACACAACAATCGCACTTGGGGACAATTCATAGTCTTATCCGTTTCCTGTGTATAATATGTATAATATATTAGCCAACATGACGATATCTGACTATATTCTTATTGAAACTTTACAATACTCGAACTCCTTATCGCATCCAATGCAGGGTAGCAACCCTCAAACGGATCAG
>CAKZMA010000792.1 GCA_937127375.1 uncultured Coleofasciculus sp.
ATCACCTATCTAATACCTCAACAATTTGTGTCAATCGCTGACCCTGTTCACTGCCATTTTCTGCCGCTTGTAAGTTTTCTAACTCAGCTAAATCCTTGAGTAAATCTTCAAGTAAAATACTTGCCTCATTTCCCGATGCTAAAACTTCCGCTAATGCATCATACCACAACCCGGCTTCAGCATATTGCTTCGCTCTTTCTAGGGGATCAAGATTATCAGAAAATGTCCCTGGCGTCTGGACAACATCAATATCCGCCCCCGCTACTAAAGCGCTAGAGGGGGAGTTGGGGTTACACAGAAGCACAACTCTCCAACCATATCTTTGTCCAATTGATAAACCGGGTTTATCCTTTGGTAACGATAATGTCATGATTCCCGGAGAACTTTGTAGCGGAATTTCCTGGATTACGTTACGACTCCCATTTGACCCATATTCATAGAGTTGAAAGATTATCTCATAAGATTGAGTATCCGGGACAAACCAAGCGAAGGTAGGGTGAGTGGAAGCCGTTTGTCCCACATGGCTTTGAGGGGCGAGGGCTGTTAAACTTATTTGTGCATCACCCGTACAACCGCCTCGTCTACCTTCTGAACCATCGCCAAAGGGCGACAGCAAATCATCAGGAGGTTGGTATAGTCTTGTTCCCGTTGAACCGGTATGAGTTGGATCAGGTGCGCCCTCTCCGTTTTTATCATCAGCGAACGCTACACCGCCTATTACCAAAGATAAACTGAGAACAGCAGTGATTACGAGTTTACCATTAAATTGTTTTGTTAGCCGCCATAAAAGTTGCATAATTGTCTTAGTTATTTAACGCTTTATTTACAGCCTACAACCCAGGACTTGTGCATCTGATGCCTATAAGTGTAAACCTAATGACAGAATTGGGATGGTTTGCTCACAAGTTCCCGTTATTGTCCTGGCTGAAAACTACATAGCCTGTCCTGTGCTAAATATTACCTAAAATTGCAACCCTTTAAACGCCATTGTTTCAGGCATTTTTTCAGGATTTTTAACCGGATAGGATAAGCTACACGGCTGTAGAGACGTAGCATGCTACGTCTAAAACAACGTTACCCAATCCCGGATAGTGTTGTCGATACAGGAAAGTTCAGGAAAAGTTCAGGAAAGTTCAGGAAACATTTATAACTACTAAGTAGGTGGGGACAATTAAAGTTAACGGTGGGGAACTCGCTTTCGCGAGAAGCAAGCTACGTCATTCGTCATTGGTCATTCGTCATTTGTAAGGGTTTGAGGCTTGTTAACATAACTTCATAAGGTTGAGTTTATTTCCACCAACCTACTTATTATGTTATGTAAACATAATTGAAACTCTTACCCATGACAATTGATACAAAATCCGGATTAGCAATCCCCGTTATAACCTAGTCCGCGTAGGCGGACTTTGTTTGTGTAGCAGTGATTTTAATCGCCGTGCCAAAACTTATAGCTTATAGCAGTAGCTTACCAGAACCACGCTTTTGCCACAGACCAGGTTAATTCACAAACGGTTCCTTTGGGAGAATTAGAAAACCGCCGAAACGTTCCTCGCAGTTGTCGAGCCAGATTTTTTGCCTGCTGCGTTCCCCGACCTCGATATTGATCTAAGTTATCAGATAATGCCTCTAAACCTACTCCATTATCGATAATGCGAAGAACATTCTCACCGTTTTCTTGAGTACAAATTACACTCAGACGAGTCACCCCGACAGCGTATTTCCCTACATTACACAACGCTTCTTCTAAAAATCGGCACAACCCCCGCTTTTGGTCGAGGCTTAAATATCGACTTTCTAGAGGTTCAAATTTATTAATTTTAACCTTAATTGTTTTAAAACAAGGAAAATCACGAGTTATCGTATTATCGTAAACTTGATAAAGAATCTCATGAAGTGGCGTCTGTAAATCTAATTCTAAATTACCGCCCAGATAAATATGTTCTCCTTGGGTTAACGTTTCTCGGCGAACGGATTCATAGACTGTGCGAATCTCTTGGTTTAACTGTTTAAGTTCAGACAACAACAATTCAGAATATAAATGGTTTTCTTGAGCCGTGCTTAAAATCCTTGCCAATCTTTGCAACGGTCCATTGTGGATGGTATCAAATGTATGGTCAATAATAAATTGCCGCTCTTGCAGCCGTAACCGCAAATCCTGTTGATGTCGATAAAATAACCCAGCGGTGAGTCCAGCACCATTAAAAACAAGAGGAAGAATTGCCGGAATAAGGGGAATCCACCACCCTAAAATCAACCCGAAATAACAAAGACAGATTAATCCCACACTAGCCATCCCCAATCCCATCAGAATCTTGAAAGGGGATTGAAATAGCCGACCCAGACTAATACCTAAAAACCCCCAGGCAAAAATCCACAAATATTCCCATCCATCTGACCAAACCTGCAAAAGGGGACGCCCATCCAGAACAGCACTAATAATTTGACTCACCGCATGAGCTTGAATTTCCGCCCCATAAACCAGTTTGGGGTTAACACCCGTAATCGCCGCCGAATTTACGATATCCTTGACACTAGCAGCGGTTATACCAACTAAGACAATGCGATCGCGAATCCAATCCGGTTCAACATGTCCACTTTTGATATCGCTAAGTGAGATGACTCTAAACGGTTCTCGACCACCGCGAAAATTAAGCAAAATCTGATTTCCGCCAGCATCGGCTCTCACATATCCCCCAGAATTGGGTTGAAACTGAGTCAGTTCAGTGGAACCAAACCGGATAGCATTGGGGTCATGAATTCCCTGTTCTAGGGGAATTCCTTGACTCGATAAATAGGTTTGAGCCAGACGTAGCGTCAGAGACAATTTACGCTCTCCCTGGGGAGTAGAAATGCGAAGCAGGCTGCGTCTGAGATACCCATCCCTATCCAGAACCGCATCAGCAAATCCAGCTTGATCAGGGGGCAAATCGGGTGGTGGACTAACAGTAAACCCCTCGCGATCGCGCAACGCTTTCTCAATCGCAATTAAATTTTTGCTCTCTCTAAATACTTCAACCAATTTAGCGTGACCGGGCTCAACGGGTAAGTCTCTAAAGATATCAAGACCAATGACATTCGGCTGATAATTCTGCAATAGTCTCAGGAGTTCAGCAATATCTTGATCAGGAATAGGATACGTTCCTATCTGCTGGATATCTCCTTCATCAATCCCAACAATTACAATTCGTTCATCCATAGGTTCAGCTGGACGCAGCCGCAGAAAATTATCCAGCACCACCCATTCCAAAAATTGTAGCGAACCCATCAGACGAGCCAGCATGACCAGTCCAATAATAATCAATCCTGGCAAAGCCCCAACCCGCCAGATGGCAAGTTCCGCTTGAATGTTTCGCCAAAGGTTACGCTGCACAAGGAACAGGGAATAGGGAATTAGGGAGCATGTAGAGACGCGCCATGGCGCGTCTGGGGAGCAAATGACTAATGACTAATAACCAATGACCAATAACTAATCAATTAAACCCTCCTCCTTAGCACGCATCTGGGTTTGAATCCGAATATTTTTCCCCGGTTCCGGATAAACACCCAAAGCGTCTTGAACCTTCGTCCAATAATGACGCACAGTTCGTTCAGCAATATTCATCTGCTGAGCGATCGCCTTATCCTGTAATCCTTCTTGAAAGGCGAGGGTCAACAGTTCCAACCATTCTGGTTTAACTTCCAACCCCGTTCGCATCTCTCTGGGCGTGTAAACCACTCCCTGAAGCGCCCAATCAACCTTAGTTAACATTTCCTGGAGGGGCAGACTTTTGTCTACAATCGTAAAACCCCCTTCATGAGTCGCGATCGCAGGTTTGAGACGCACCAGTGAGCGGACATGAGCGCTTTGAACCACAATATTCAGGGTGGAATACTGCTCCATCAACGTTCTCAACAGTTGAATCCCTGTCTCCGTTCGCGCCATGTCTCCAGGTTGCTCTGGAATAGAAAGATCCAGAATCGCCAAATCAGGTTGAGCGCCTTCCACTTGTTGTTGAGCGCCTTGAGCCGTTTGAGCGGTGATCACATCGGCTTCTGGGTACTGCTTTGTCAGCATATTCACAGTTCCATCCAAGACAGCTTCGTGATCATCAACCACGAGAATTTTTGACTTGACTAGCTTTGGTGATTTTAGACTCATATTCAAATCCATCGCAGTCTAGGGTTAATTTTGGGAGCTGAGGTTGGGGTGATTGCCAACGGAAGTGCCACGTTACCATCAACTCCTTTCTCTTATAAAAGCACTGTCCGCCGGTGACAAAGTGAAAAGCTTCCTTAAGATAGTCTAAATCTTTGAGAGTAGATGGACAGACCACTGTTGATTCATTAGGATAAGAGAGTTGAACTCTAATATCACCGAACTTCCCCTGTTTCTGTAAGCGGACATGAATCGATAGTTGAGTGAACACCTCTGAGGGAAGCATACCAATTTTTTCAGTCTGGCATTGTTGAAACCCTCTGAGTACGCCTTGGGTGTCGGTGTCGTTGCTCCAACGGGATGTACCTCCTTGGGATAACGTAATTCGCAGTAATTCGTCTAAGGCGATTAAAATCACTCGAGAGCACTCAGGAGACTCATCCTGCCAATCCCCCGGCAGTTCCATCTGAATGTTAAGGTGAGGATTGTAAGTTTGCCACAGTTCGAGCAAATACTGGATGGCTAGGGGCAAACTTTCCTCAACAAAAGGAGGCGATAGGCGATCGCTCAATTGTCCCAGAGAATGATGGAACTTTTCAATCCCCTTTAACCAGTCTCGGACATGCTCTAAGGAAATCTCATGAGTATCTCCCAGCCATAACTCTAAGCTGCGACGCATCGCCAATGACTCTTGCAACAAGCCATTACGAATTCGCTCAGTTTCGCAATACAGTTGAAACCCTCGCCTGCGTTCCCACCATCG
>CAKZMA010000793.1 GCA_937127375.1 uncultured Coleofasciculus sp.
ATCACCTCTGTCTACCTCATTGGCGGCGTCTGGAAATTCATCTGTTCCCCACCAGACATTGGTACTGACTCCAGCAACTGGAGGATGCGCTGTAAGGGAATATCCACCCACTTGGGTCGATTATTGAGTTCATAGCCTAACTCATAAATCGACTTCTCAAACAGATAAGCATCCAACAGCACCTGCAACTCCTGAGAGGTTTGGGGAATAAATGAATGACCTGAACTTGTCGCCAGATAGGTTTTCAGGAAGGTATCACTCACCCAGGAATACCAAAACCCAGTCCATTGTTCCATCACCGAGAGATTATCCGGGCGGATCATACCACTGTCCATTTCATTGCGTAAGCCCAGAGCTACCGCATAGTGGAACGATTGCAGCATTCCCGCCACATCCCGCAGGGGCGATCGCTTCATCCGCCGTTCACTCAGAGGACGTGCGGGTTCTCCCTCAAAGTCAATGATAATTAAGTCTTTCCCCGTATATAAGACTTGTCCTAAATGGAAATCCCCATGACAACGAGTCCGCATCGACGTAATTTGCAGATTGAGTAAGGCTTTAAAGCGTCCTAAAATCTGCTCTTGGCGGTTGAGAATGGTTTGGGCTAAGGGCTGAGTTTCCTCCGGTAATACCTCGATCCGTTTTTTCAGTAGCAGTAAAACCTGACCCGTCAGGTTTCGCATATACTGATACACAGACCGTTGATAGAACGAGGTAAACGGTTCTGGGGCAAAGTTAGGATTCTCCGCATCCGAGGACAAAGCAATATGCAATTGAGCCGTGCGCTTTGCCAACAGTTGCGTCGTATCCAAATAGGGAACAATCAGATCGTAGCCAAAGGGCGGATCAGTTCGATCTAGCGACTCGACAGCCGAGGGTAAGAGGAGTTCCGTCTCCTGTAAATCTGATCCGGGCAATACCATCACTTGCTCAAAATAGCCGCGCAGGGAATCTAAGGTATAGGACCAAGCATTGGTGGTATTGGGAACAAATGCTTGCAAAGCGCCGATGGTGATCGTATCTGAGTTGGAAACGCGATACTCCAGCGCCCCCGCCACGGGAACAAAATGTTCGGTGACATGTTTATCGGTGAGGAAACGCCCAATTTCTAAGTCTGGGTTAATTCCTTCTTCAACCTTACGGAATAGCTTTAAGATAAAGTGATCGCCATACACGATTGAGGTATTACTTTGTTCACCTCGAAGCAGATGTGGCTCCAGGTGAGTCGCCTCCTGCATCATTTCAGACAGGGCGTCTGTTGCCGTAGCCACTAAGGTTCCCGCCTTTCCTTTATAGCGATGCTTGTGACGCACGGCATCTAAGGGGAAGGCTAAAAAGTCCGGTTCAGCTACCGCATCGAATAATAAGCCCACCTCTTCATGTCCCTCAACCTGGAGATAGGCAATGACTTGATGAGCCTGAATGTTCGACCCATCGCCACCTAGTTCCGTTCCGGGCGCGTAAGCTAAGGGCAGAATGTAGGTTTCTGAGGTTCCCTCGGTGTACTCTAACTTGAGGAAAAGTAACTCCGCCTCGGTTTGTTTATAGGAGACGGGAATCACTTCCACAATCTCTGCCGATTGCACCGTTCTCGCCTTACCCCCAAACCAGCGACAAGTATAGAGATAGTTGGGCAAAATCGACTCCAAGGTGGTCTTTAAAATCGGTTGAGAAAACACCGTTTGCCATTTGCCACTCACCCTCAGCGTCGGCGGTTGAACTTGGGAACTGGGAGTTTCCGCTAGAGTGTCTTGCAACTGGAGGGTAAACCAGTAGAAGCTATGGGGGCTAAGGCTGAGGAAATAGGAGGAAGAACCAATCGCTGGGAATTGGGTACGTCCAAAAATCTCCACCGGCACCATTCCTTGGAATGCCGAGAGATCCAACTCCACAGTTTGCACAAATCGCGACAAGTTGGCAACCACTAAAATATGTTCCCCGGCATAAGTGCGGGTAAATGCCAAAACCTTACGGTTATCGGGATGGAGAAACTCAAACGTTCCTCGCCCAAACGCTTGGAAACGCTGGCGGGTGGCAATTAACCGCTTCATCCACCACCACAGGGAATTGGGATTCCCCTGCTGTGCTTCCACATTAATCGCTTCGTAATGATATTCTGGGTCAACAATCGGCGGGGCGTAAAGTCGTTGCGGATTCGTGCGCGAGAAGCCAGCATTGCGGTCAGCACTCCATTGCATCGGTGTGCGTACCCCGTTGCGATCGCCCAGATAAATATTATCGCCCATACCAATCTCATCACCGTAGTATAGGACTGGCGTACCCGGAAGCGATAACAGCAACCCATTCATCAACTCAATTTGGTCGCGATTATTCCCCATCAGTGGCGCAAGGCGGCGACGAATCCCTAAATTGAGCCGTGCCTGCGGGTCTTCTGCATACATTTTATACATGTAGTCCCGGTCTTCATCGCTGACCATTTCCAGAGTCAGTTCGTCGTGATTTCGCAGGAACAATGCCCACTGACAGTTATTGGGAATTTGCGGCGTCTGGTTGAGAATATCAATGATGGGGAAATTATCCTCCATCTTCAATGACATAAACAGGCGCGGCATTAGGGGAAAATGGAAATTCATGTGGCACTCATCCCCCTGCCCATAATACGCCGCCGCATCTTCGGGCCACTGATTCGCCTCAGCCAACAGCATCCGATTGGGGAACTTAGCATCAACATGGGCGCGTAATTGTTTCAAGAACGCATGGGTTGCGGCTAAGTTTTCACAGTTTGTGCCTTCTTGTTCATACAGATACGGCACGGCGTCCATCCGCAGTCCATCCACTCCCATCCCTAACCATAAATCCACAACCTCTAAAACCGCTTTACCGACTTCCGGATTTTCGTAATTGAGGTCAGGTTGATGGGAATAGAAGCGATGCCAATAATAGGCTTTAGCAACCGAGTCCCACGCCCAGTTAGAATGTTCAAAGTCCTGGAAAATAATCCGGGCATCTTTATATTTTTCCGGGTTATCACTCCAAACATAAAAATCCCGTTCATTGCTTCCCTTGGGTGCTTTGCGAGCGCGTTGAAACCAGGGGTGCTGATCGGAGGTATGGTTAACAATTAACTCAATAATTACCCGTATTCCCCGTTGATGCGCCGCATCTAAGAGCGTTTGCAAGTCTTCGATTGTGCCAAAAATGGGGTTAATTTTTTTATATTCGGCAATATCGTAGCCATCATCTTTAAGCGGAGAGGGAAAAAAGGGTAATGTCCAGATTGCGGTGACCCCTAAATCCCGGAAATAATCCAGCTTCGATGTCAATCCGCGCAAGTCACCAATTCCATCGCCATTGCTATCGGCAAAGGCACGAATCGGCACTTCATAGATGATGGCATCTTTAAACCATAACGGATCATCTTTTAAGATTGAGTTAAGCATTGGTTCTTTGGTAGTTCTCCCTGGTTGATTTGTCATTTGTCATTTGTCATTTGT
>CAKZMA010000794.1 GCA_937127375.1 uncultured Coleofasciculus sp.
TCCTGAGTCACTCCCAGTTCTAGGACTTGTTTCTCGACCCAATCATTGTGTACGATTACTAAGTAGCAACGGTTTAACAGCGTGACTATACCTGGAAGCTTTATCCAAGGAGAACGAAACGTGGCATTGTGGCAATCGGTGATGATAATAACCTGGCGGTTGAAAAGGACTTTGTAAAGATAAGCTAGATAGAGAATGGGGGTTGGTGGAAGCTGAACCCAAATCACCTGAGGGTACTGACGCAAGAATAACATCAGTGTTTTCCACCCTTTCAGCAGGTACTCTAGGGGTCTGAAAAAGCGATTTTTGAAGGCAAATGAAATAAACTCAAGTTCATAACCAAAGTAGGGCTGCATTGATGCAGAACGCCGCGTAAATGGAAGCCATGAGATAAATAATTGTTTCATTTTCTGTGGCTCCTCTCCTGTATGATTTACCTAAAGATTCTGGAAAACTGTAGTGGCAAATTTTTCCGCTAAGTTTTCTTCGGCAAAGCACTGCATACTCGAATGATCAAAGAAGGTTTCGGTGGGGTGTATGATAAACTGAGTCAATCCCTGAGCAATTTCTTCGGGGATACTGGCATCAACGACAATACCAAGTTTATAGCGTTTAACGATTTCTCCCATTAAACCATAGTTTGTACTGAGAACGGGTTTACCCGCAGCCGCCGCCCGCACAAGTATAGCACTCATCCCGATATGCCGTTGGTAAGGAGCAAGAATGACATCGGCTACCTGGAAATAGGGTTGAATGTCTCGATCAGGGACAAACTGGTCTTGGGTAATAATCTGTATGGGTAAACTTTCACATAGGTGAGCGATGCGATTGTGGAACACTGTGGGGGAATCGATTGGTCCGACAAATAAAAGGCAGACTTTTTGACAAAGATGAGACGGTAAACGTGCAATCGCATCGAAGAGTTGATAAATTCCTTTGCGTTTCTGGAGTGAACCAAACATCAGAAAGACTCGCCGATTCTGTTCTATAGCCAAATTTTCTCTTAATTTCTCAACATTTGCTTCGCCATCCCTGTAGATTTGCACCGGATCAGGTAAGTATACGGGTTTGACATGACCTTTGAATTTATCGAGGTGTTCTATAACAAGCGGATCGAGGCAAAATAAGGTTTTAAAGCGGGGATAATGGAGTAGACGCGATAGGGCAATTTTGTCTCTGAGTTGCAACAATTGTTCATGCTGTGAAGGTTGAAAAACGGCAAATTCGCTATAATGAAATATGGGTCGAAAATAGATACCCGATAAGCGGCAAGGTAACCTGCCTAAGACAGCTAAAGCCAATAATATTGAATCAAAATACATCAATAAACATTGTGTTGGCGATAGCTGTTTAACGTATTTTTGCAGCAGACGCCATTCTTGGAAACTGCGAACAATACGCCCAGTACCAGAATCTTGAGGTAAAAGTGCGGCTTCTTCCTCGGTAGTAATGGTTAGAAAATTGATCTTAGATTGGCTATTCTCTAAGGTTATATTAACAACATCAGAGTGAGACTTGATGAATGTGGGAGATACGAGAACATCTAGCCGTCCTGTTAGTTGCTGTTCGCGCCAATATCTGACTAAATGCAGGATATATCCGGCGTGATGTCCTGTGTAAAACAGGTCGAACAAGAGAAGCTGGTGATCAACCCTAGTTGTGTTGATATTTTGCTGTGAATCTGAATCTTGGCTAGACATTTGTTTCAGATGTTACTCTGGATGGTTCCTAAGCGTTTATTTTGTTTGATGCTCGGAAAACTTTCTCAGACTTCGATTAAAATTAAATAAGTCTCTAGAGACTCTTCCATTTATTCGTCGATATTGCCGGATTAACCAACTTTTATGTAAATCATGACAATGAAGGATTTTTACCTGTTTGATCTCTCCGTTTCGTTGTAGGTGTCCTATCATTGAACCTCTAGCATTATATATCTTGTTAGAAAAAGATGCTATTTTTAGGTTACAATCTACATGGTATTTATTGCTAACTAATTTGTTGAAATAATATTGGTCGCCTTTATTGCCAGATCGCATCGATTTCCCATCTTGCGCCATCACCTCATCTAGCCATTTGGCAAAGAATCTTTCTAAGTTGTCGGATTTTTTATACAAAACAACTCCAGTATTATATTTATTGTAAGGATTTGGATCAGCATAACTAATCAGCCGCGTTGGAAAACGGCTGCGATCTAGCTGAACAGAGTATGCCAATGCTAAATCATGCTCATCGAGCAGTTCAAACAGTTCATAAATAGGTTGTCTTATCTCAGTATCGGAATCGAGGAAAAGAGTGTACTCATAGGGAGAGTCATACATATACTTAACTTTATTTTTAAAAGGATTAATATCGTTATCTATTAGCTTGATGTCATCAAAATAAGTTGATGGTACATCCGTTTTATCAGTGAAAAGAGTAACCCCTATGTCCGGA